>CAMOZD010000026.1 GCA_946630645.1 uncultured Lachnospiraceae bacterium | reverse complement strand
GGCCCTGGGCAGGATTAAAAAGAGAATCCATATCCCCATTGTCGCAGATATTCATTTCGACTACCGCATGGCCATAGCCGCCATAGAGAACGGTGCGGACAAGATCAGGATTAACCCGGGTAATATCGGGTCGGAAGACCGGGTCCGGGCAGTGGTGGATAAGGCCAGGGAATACGGGGTTCCCATTCGTGTGGGAGTCAACAGTGGTTCCCTGGAGAAGGACCTGGTGGAAAAGTATGGAAAGGTGACTGCGGAGGGCCTGGTGGAAAGTGCCCTGGATAAAGTGGCCATGATCGAGGACATGGGCTATGACCAGATTGTGGTTAGTATCAAGTCCTCAGACGTACTTATGTGTGCCAGGGCCCATGAGCTGCTGGCTCCCCAGTGTGCTTATCCTCTCCATGTGGGGATCACGGAGGCAGGGACCCTTTTCAGGGGGAATATAAAGTCAGCCATAGGCCTGGGTCTGATTCTGAACCAGGGCATAGGAGATACCATCCGGGTATCCCTGACCGGAGACCCGGTCAATGAGATTGCCTCAGCCAAGCAGATTCTGAGGACCCTTGGCCTGAGACAGGGTGGAATAGAAGTGGTATCCTGTCCCACCTGCGGCAGGACCAGTATTGATTTGATCGGCCTGGCCAATCAGGTAGAAAAGATGGTCACAGAATTTGATGACCTGAACCTGAAGGTGGCAGTGATGGGCTGTGTGGTCAATGGCCCCGGGGAGGCAAAGGAGGCGGACCTGGGCATCGCGGGAGGCAAGGGCGTCGGACTGCTGATCCGTAAGGGAGAGGTCGTCCGCAAGGTTCCGGAGGAAGAACTGTTAGAGAGCCTCCGCCAGGAACTGCTGGCTTTCCGGAAGCAGGGACATCAGGACTGTAATGATATTTAGACAAAGATAGAATGGGGTGGTTGCTATGGCACTGCGTTTGATAGCCGGAAGAAGCGGGCAGGGTAAGACAGAGAGTATGCTGAGGGAGATTGTGGATCAGTCCTGCCGGCATCCCGGAAAGAATTATTTTCTGGTCGTGCCGGAGCAGTTTAGTCTGGAAATGCAAAGAAGGATGGTTGAACTGCACCCGAAAAAAGGCTTTTTTAATATTGATGTGGTCAGCTTCCACAGGCTGGCTTACCGGATCTTCGATGAGGCAGGTTATGTGCCGGCTGAGATTTTAGAGGATCTTGGAGTAGCTATGGTCCTGCGCCGGATTTTATCCCGGAAGGAGGATGAGCTGGCTTATTTTAAGAAAAGCGTGAGAAAAGCAGGCTTTGTCGATGAGATGAAGAGTGCCCTTATGGAGATGGTCAGCTACGGTGTGTCATGGCAGGACCTGGAGGCTGCGGCAGGGAAGCTGGAAGACAGGCCTGTCCTTCAGGCAAAATGCAGGGAGATGGCTCTGGTATTTTCTGAATTTGAAAGGGAAATCTCCGGCAGGTATATGGTGACAGAGCAGATTCTGACCCTGGCCTCAGATTTTGTCAGTTCATCTGGCCTGACCAGGGACAATGAGTTCTATTTTGACGGCTTTACCGGTTTTACTCCGGTTCAGCTGGATTTCCTGGCTGAACTGCTGGCTGTGGCGGGAAATGTGCATGTTACTGTGACAATTCCGGCCGGGGAAGGGATAGAAGCAGAGGCTCTTTTGAGTGATGGGGAGGAGCTCTTCTCTTTCAGCCGGAAGTTTGTGGGAAGTCTGCTGGACCTCTGCCGGGAGACAAAGGCAGACCTGCTGCCACTCACTGCCCTCAGCCAGGAACCCGGCCCCAGATTCAGGAATAATCCGGAACTTTATTTCCTGGAAGAGCATGCCTTCCGGATCAGGAAAAAGGCCTGGGAAGATGTTCCCTCCCACCTTCATATCACGGCCTGCCACCGGCAGGATGATGAAGTGGATTTTGCCCTGAGACAGGTGGAGTACCTGGTAAGGAAAAGAGGAATCCGCTACAGGGACTGTGCCCTGCTCTGCGGTGATGTGTCCGAGTATGAGATGGCTTTCCGCAGAAAAGCTGAGATTTTAAATATACCCGTGTTCGTGGATTCGAAAAAAAGAATATCCTATCATTCCGGTGTGGAGGCCCTCAGGGCCCTCCTTCACCTGGCAGAGAAGGATTACAGTTATGAAAGTGTCTTCCGTTATTTGAAAGCAGGCATGTCGGACCTGGAGGATGAGGAGACAGATTTTCTGGAGAACTATGTTCTTTCCGCAGGAATCAGGGGCCGCAGCATGTGGTCTAAGCCCTTTGAACGCCGCCTGGCAGGTAAGAGCCAGGAGACTCTGGACCGGCTGGAGACCCTCCGCCGGAAACTGATGGAGGAGACCGGGGAGTTTGTGATTTCCTGCAGGGGGAAAAAGGTGACTGTAAGAGAGCGGATGGAAGCCCTTTTCATGGTCATGGACCGGCTTGACTTTCCGGGCAAGCTGGAGAGGATGGCCCGGGAGGCGGAAGAGACCGGGGACCATATCAGGGCCGGGGAACACCGGAGACTTTTCCAGCTGCTGCTGGACCTGCTGGATAAGATTGTCATGATCTTCGGGGAGGAGATTATGACACTCAAGGAGGTCTCCGAAATCCTGGATGCCGGTCTGGAGACTCTGGGTCTGGGCCTGGCACCCCTGACCATGGACCAGCTGGTTCTGGGAGACCTGAAGAGAAGCAGACTGACAGATATTAAGGTTCTCTTTATCCTTGGTATGAATGACGGTAAGATTCCCCCTGTCCTGGAAGACGTGGGCCTGCTCAAGGATGAGGACAAGGAGCTTTTGAGGGAATATGGACTCTCCCTGTCTTCCGGACTGCTGGAGAGATCCATGGAGGATGAATTTTATATGTATATGGCTTTTTCCAGGCCATCGGAAGACTTGTACTTTTCCTATAGCTCTATCGGACGTGGCAATGACCAGCTGAGACCTTCGCCCCTCATTGGGGCCTGTAAGGGACTTTTTCCCAGGTTGGAAGAGCAGGCTTATCCTGCTGATACGGGCAGCTGCTACTTTGGAATCGGGGACAGCAGACAGCTGCTTATAGAAGGGCTGGGGAAAATCAGACAAAAGAGGCCGGCCTGGCTGGAGAGGCCGGATGGCGGAAAAACCCTTGAGCCGGACCATGATGACAAGGTTTTCCTCATGCTGGCCCGATACTGGATGGAAGAAGCCGGATTACAGGAGGAATTCGCTTCTTTTCTTGATAAACTTATCCCGGGAAAACGGACCAGATATGTCAGTCCGGCCCTGGTGGAGGAGTTGTACGGGAAAGAACTTTACAGTTCGGTTTCCCGCCTGGAGACTTTTTCGGCCTGTCCCTTTTCTTACCTGTGCAATTACGGCCTGGAGCTCAGAGACCGGGAGGAGTTTGTCCTTCAGGATACGGATTTCGGTAATCTCTTTCATGCCGCCCTCCGCTATTTTTCAGACCTGGTAAAGAGATCCGGCCATCGCTGGAAGGAGCTGCCGGAAGAGGAGAGAACGCATTTTCTTGAGGAGGCCATGAGGCTGGCCATGGAGGAGAACAAGGTGGAGGCCTTTGGAGGGAATGCCAGAAACGAGTATCAGGTCAGCCGTGTTCACAGAATTCTGGACAGAACTGTCCGGGCTATTCAGCTTCAGCTGAAAAACAGTTCCTTTGAGCCTGACCGCTTCGAATCTCCTTTTGGCTTCCGGGGCCAGGGAGGATCTACCAGCTTTGTCCTTGAGGATGGACGGCAGCTGACCCTCCATGGCATTATTGACCGGGTGGATCTGTGCCAGGAAGATAAGGAGCTTCTTCTTCGTATTGTTGACTATAAATCAGGAGACCGCAATGTGAGTCTGGAGGATATCTATTTCGGTCTGCAGCTGCAGCTTATGCTCTACCTGGAGGCAGCGGTGGACATCTATGGAAGGGAGACGGGAAAAGAAGTGATTCCGGCAGGAATCTTTTATTACCGGTTCCAGGATCCCCTCTACCGGGCTGACAGTTTTGAAGAGGATAAATACTGGCAGCAGTTCCGGATGAAAGGCTATGCCAACAGCAGCCAGGATATCCTCGACAAGCTGGAGGAGGGCTATAAGGGCCTGTATTCCATGTCTGTGGAGAGGAAAAAAAGTGACGGAAGTCCCACCGCCAGGTCCCAGGTAATGACATCGGAGGATTTCCGTGATATGAGACATCATGCCGTTTCTGCTGCCAGAAAGCTGGCTGAGCGGATCTACTCCGGTGAGATTGCCCCGGAGCCCTATCAGAAAGCCGATAAGACTGACGGCTGCCGTTACTGCAGGTATTTGTCCGTCTGCGGTTTTGGGGAAGGTCTGTTCAAGGATTATTACCGGCGGCTGCAGTCACTTACTTCAGAGGAGGTTCTGAAGCGGATCCGGGAGGAGGAAGACTAATGGACTTTACAAAAGAACAGGCCCTTGCCATTTCCCTCAGGGGAAGGGACATCATGGTTTCTGCCGGCGCTGGAGCAGGCAAGACCCGTGTGCTGGTGAGCAGGATTGCGGACCTGGTTTCCGATTCCGGGACCGGGATAAATATTGATGAGATTCTGGTTATGACCTTCACCAATGCCGCGGCGGCAGAGATGAAGGAAAGGATTGGTCTGGAGCTCTCCCGCCGCCTGCAGGAGGAGCCGGAAAACCAGAACCTCCGCCGGCAGAGCCGGCTGCTGCGTAAGGCATCCATCTCTACGGTTCACAGCTTTTGTAATTCGATTATACGGTCCAATTACCAGCTGCTGGGTCTGGATCCGGCCTACCGTCTGGGAGAGACCGGTGAGATGAAGCTGCTGCAGATGGAAGTGGTCAGCCAGCTGCTGGAAGAAAGCTACCAGGAAGGCAGCCAGGATTTCCTGGCTTTTGTGGAGGCCCTGGCTCCTGGCAGAAGGGATGGAGGTCTGGAGGACTGTATTATCAACCTTTATCGTTTTTCCAGAAGTTTCCCGGATGTGGACCGCTGGTACGACCAGGTCCTGGACCGGGCCAGCCTGCTGACAGATGGAAAAGAAGAGGACTATAAGAGCCTGCTGGAAGGCTTTGTGGAGGAAGGAAAGACTCCGGTCAGGGAGGCCCTGGACCGGTTGGGGAATCTGGCGGAGGAATATGGTTTTGAAGAAGGGCCAGAGGTATTCAGGAACCGCTATCTCCTTGTCAGATCAACTTTGAAAGAGTTGGCCGAGGCCGCATCTTATGACGAATACTACCACAGGCTTCATGGGGTAAGCTGGGGTAATTTTCCTGTCGGAAAGAAGGAAGAGAAGTCCTGGCCGGGCAAGCCGGTCCTGAAGGGCTTTTGCGATTCTGTGAAAAAGGATATTCTGGAGAAGCAAAGAGGAGGCCTCTTCCGCTGTCCTGCTGAGGATATGGCCCGGGAGAACCGGGTCATCTATCCCCTGGTCAGGGAGTACATCCGTCTGGCCAGGCGGTTTGAAGACTTATATTTTGCCAGGAAAAAGGACCAGAATGTCTATGATTTTGATGACCTTGAGCATATGGCTCTCAGCCTGCTTTTAGAAGGTTTTGACGAGGAAGGACATCCTTTGCCCACAGAGACTGCACGGCAGATCGCCCGGTCCTACAAGGCTGTTTTTGTTGATGAATACCAGGATACCAGCCTGATTCAGGAGACCATGATTAACCTGCTTCTTGCGGCTGGCCAGGGAAGGTTGTTTACAGTAGGTGATGTCAAGCAGAGTATTTACCGTTTCCGTCAGGCCAGACCTGATCTCTTTGTGGCCAGGAGAAACCGCTATGAGCCCCTTTATCCAACCCTGGATAAGGGCAATGATCCCGGCCCGGGCCAGGGAGGTGTCCGCATAGAGCTGAGGGATAATTTCCGGTCTAACCCCCGGGTACTCTGGCTGGTCAACCAGGTTTTTTCCAGGCTGATGAGCGCAGATTTCGGCGGTGTGGACTACGATGAAGAAACGGAGCTGCGGCCTGGGGAAAACGGCCCCATGGCCGGGGAGACCACTCCTTCTGAATGCCTCTTTTTTATCAAGGATGACGACCTGCCTGACGGGCCGGATGTGCCCGATGATAAGGGTCTGGATGCAGCCATCATTGCCAAAAGGATTGAGGAACTCCTGGAGGAGGGCTACCAGTACCGGGATATGGTGATCCTGCTGCGGTCGAAAAAGGAGATTGACGAATACGCCGGCTGGCTGGAGAGCTGGGGTATCCCTGTTTTTTCCGAAAACAAGACAGGTTACTTTGCCAGCAGGGAGATCAGTCTGATGATGAATGTCCTGGCAATTGTGGACAATGTCTATCAGGATATCCCCATGGTTTCAGTCCTCATGTCTTCCATTGGTCATTTCACTGAAGAAGACCTGATCAGATTGAAATTACAGGTTGAGCTGCCTGTCCGCAGGGAGTATTCCATCTATGACCTTTTACAGCTTTGTCTGGAACGGGGAGAGGATGAAGCCCTTGTGGGGAAAACCAAAGCATTTCTTGATATGCTGGGGGAATTCCGCCTCAGGAAAAAAGACCTGCCCCTGGGTCAGCTGCTCTGGGAGATTTACACCAGGACCGGCTACTATGACACGGTCCAGCTCCTGCCTGACGGCCGGCAAAAGAAGCAGAATCTGCTTATGCTGCTGGAAAAGGCCGAAGAGTATGAGAAGACCATGTATAAGGGACTCTTTTATTTCAAGCGCTATATGGACCAGCTGCGGACCTATGAGCTGGAGCCTGAGATGGCCGGAGGGGCCGGGGACCGGGATAATGTGGTCCGGCTTATGACCATCCATAAGAGCAAGGGCCTGGAATTTCCCGTGGTTTTTGTCAGCGGTCTGTCCCACCAGTTCAATAAAAAGGAATGGAATCAGGATGCCATCGTTCACCATCCCGAGCTGGGAATTGGTATGGAGTGGATTGATCCCGTCCTCCGCTACAGGCATAGCTCTATGATGAAGGTCATCATCCAGAAGCAGCTGAAAAAAGAGAGTCTGGAGGAGGAATTAAGAGTTCTCTATGTGGCCATGACCCGGGCAGAGAAGAAATTATTCTTAACCGGGGCGGTGACCCGGAAAAAACTGGACGCAAGCGGAGATGTTACCATGAACAGAAGCTTTAAGATGTCTGCGGTTTCTTACCTGGACTGGCTGCTGCCGGCCATCCTTGATATCCCCCATGACCAGGGCGAGATGAAGGTCCGCTGGTCGGGCTGGGAGGATGTGAAAGACCGTTTTGACCAGGAGGAAATGGAGGAGAGAGACCTTTCCCTGAAAGAGGCTCTGAAGGAGGCAGCCCAAAAGGTGGACGACAGCCCGGTCCGCCGGGCATTTTCCAGGACTTACCCCTACCGGGATGCCATAGGGCAAAAGAGAAAATATTCTGTTTCTGAACTGAAAAAGCTGAGTCAGATCCTGCTTCCCGGTGAGGATGGGGGTCCCGGCCAGGCAGAGTACGGCAATCCGGCAGACCTGGCAGGAGAAGGTTCTCCCGGCCCGGAGCCGGAAGAAAGGCTGCTGCCGGCCTTTCTTAAGGAAGAAAGGGAGGAGAAGCTGCTGGGGGCGGCCAGGGGAACCCTGGTCCATAAGATGATGGAACTGCTGCCCTTTGGTGCCATAGACAGTCCTGACAGACTCCGCCTGGAAATTGAGATTCTCAAAGAGGCATATCCTAAGCTCAATGATATCAACGATGCCTGGCTGCTAAGAGGGGCTGAGCGTTTCCTCTTCTCCGGTCTGGGAGAAGATCTGCGCCGGCTGGACCGGGAGGGAAGACTCCACAGGGAGCTGCCCTTTACCATAGGAATCAAAGGGTCAGACCTGGCCCGGCCCGGTGTGAAAGAAGACCGGGATTCCCAGGATAAGGCCGAGACTATTGTGGTCCAGGGAGTGATCGACCTTTTCGCCGAGACCGATGAGGGACTCTGGCTCATTGATTATAAGACGGATTATCTCCTGGCAGGCCAGGAAGGGCTCCTTCTTGACCGCTATCGGACTCAGATGTTATATTATAAGCTGGCTCTTGAACAGGTGTGGGGCGGGAAGGTTGACCGGATCTATCTCTATTCCTATGTCCTGGGTGAATTTATCGCCTTGAGGGAGGATGATTATGAGCAAAGAGAGAAGCTATGAAAGTTTTGCCCGGGTCTATGATGAGCTCATGGATAATGTGCCCTATGACCAGTGGGCCGGCCGGATCCTGGAGATTTTCAGGGATCATGGGATTCATGGAGGTCTGGCCCTGGAACTTGGATGCGGCACCGGAAAGATGACCCGGCAGCTGGACCGGGCCGGCTATGATATGATCGGGGTGGACTCCTCGGTGGATATGCTGCAGATTGCCAGGGAGGAATCCCCGGCCGGCTGTCTCTTTCTCCTTCAGGATATGAGAGCCTTTGAACTTTATGGTACCGTGGCAGTCACCGTTTCTGTCTGTGACAGCATCAACTACATTCTGGATCCCGATGAATTGAAGGAGGTTTTCCGCCTGGTGAATAATTATCTGGATCCGGGCGGACTCTTTCTCTTTGATTTCAATACGGAGCACAAGTACCGGGATATGATCGGAGATTCTGTGATCGCTGAGGACAGGGAAGATGTCAGTTTTATCTGGTACAATGATTACGATGAAGCAAGTCATATCAATGAGATCAGCCTCAGGGTTTTTATCCGGGAAGAGGATGATCTGTTTAGAAAGTTTGAAGAAGAACATTTGCAGAGGGGTTACACCCTTGATGAGATGAAAAGACTGATCCGGGAAAGCGGCATGGATTTCCTTGCTGCCTGGGACGGTTATGAGAAGAGGCCGGCCGGGCCCGGGAGCCAGAGGGTTCTTCTTCTGGCCCGGGAGAAGGGAAAGAGCCCCAAAGAACTCTGAGCCTGGTCGGGTCAGAAGGACTTGAGGAGAAAAATCTATTAAAAAAGGACCAGGGCTTTTACAGACCGGGTCTTGATATACAAGAGTAGTGAAAGAAGGAATAATTTGATGGAAGACTATATCATCCGCGGCATGGCCGCTGATAACCAGGTCCGCTTTTTCGCGGCAACAACAAAGAATCTGGTGGAGAAAGCCAGACAGCTTCACGGGACCAGTCCGGTAGTGACGGCGGCCCTGGGCCGGCTTCTCACAGGAGGAGCCATGATGGGGTCCATGTGTAAGAATGACAGCGACCTGGTCACAATCCAGATCAAGTGCGATGGCCCCATCGGAGGTCTGATTGTGACGGCAGACGCTAAGGCCAGAGTGAAGGGCTATGTCTATAATCCTCTGGTTATGCTCCCGCCCAGCAAGGCGGGCAAGCTGGATGTGGGCGGAGCCCTGGGCAGGGGAGTTCTGACAGTGATCAAAGACCTGGGTCTCAGGGAGCCCTACTCAGGTCAGACCAATCTGGTCACAGGTGAGATCGCGGAAGATCTGACCTACTATTTTGCCTCCTCAGAGCAGATTCCCACATCGGTGGCTCTGGGAGTCCTTATGAACAAGGAGAATACGGTCCGCCGGGCCGGAGGTTTTATGATTCAGATGATGCCCTACGCCAGTGATGAGGTTATCACAGAGCTGGAGCAGAAGCTGGCGGCCTTTTCTTCAGTGACTTCCCACCTGGATGCCGGCCAGACTCCTGAGGACATGATGACAGAGATTTTTGAGGGAATGGA
>CAMOZD010000025.1 GCA_946630645.1 uncultured Lachnospiraceae bacterium | reverse complement strand
GGATGGAATCGCCGGACACGGAAAAGCCGGTTTCACCCTCATTGATGTCCGGCGGCAGGATCTCTATGCCCATGGTCCGGCAGGTGTTGATATATTCCTTAATCTTTTTCGTATTCGTCAGAACCGAGGTCAGCAGGGCTGCCATAAATTCTACCGGGTAGTGGCAGCGCAGCCAGGCTGTCTGGTAGGAAACCACGGCATAAGCCGCAGCATGACTTTTATTGAAGGCATATTTAGCGAAATCTATCATCTCGTCAAATACATGGTTGGCCACATTCTCCGGGATCCCTCTCTTGATACAGCCGTCCACGCCCTCCTCCGGATTGCCATAGACAAAGTTCTTCCGCTCTTTGGCCATGACATCCCCTTTTTTCTTGGACATGGCCCGGCGGACCAGGTCGCTCCTGCCCAGGGTGTAGCCTGCCAGACTCATAACAATCTGCATTACCTGTTCCTGGTAGACGATACAGCCGTAAGTCGGCGCCAGAATCTCCTCCAGCTGGGGACAGGAATACTTGATACTGGCCTGGTTTTGCTTGCCCTTGATATACTTGGGGATGAAATCCATGGGGCCGGGCCGGTAGAGGGAGATTCCGGCGATAATATCTTCCAGGTTGCCGGGCTTGAGCTCCTTCATGAAGGACTTCATGCCGGCACTCTCCAGCTGGAAGACCCCCTCGGTCTTGCCCTGGCTGATCATGTCAAAGACAGCCTTGTCTTCATAATCAATATCATCGATAGAAAATGTCCTGCCCAGGCGGCGGCTGATCATCCGCTCCGCATCCTGGATGACCGTCAGGGTCCGGAGGCCCAGGAAATCCATTTTCAGAAGGCCCAGTTCCTCGATGGTCGTCATGGTAAACTGAGTGGTAATCACATTGTCTGCTCCCCGGGACAGGGGAACGAATTCATCCAGGGCCTCGGAGCCGATCACCACGCCGGCCGCATGGATGGAAGAATGGCGGGGCAGGCCCTCCAACCTCATGGACATATCAATGAGGTTCTTTACCGTCTCATCGCTGTCGTAGAGGCTCTTCAGTTCCGGATTCACACGTAGGGCCTTTTCTATGGTGATACCCAGCTCCATGGGTATGAGCTTGGCCACCGTATCCACCCTGGCATAAGGGATATCCAGCACCCGGCCCACATCCCTGACCGCCATCCGGGCAGCCATGGTTCCGAAAGTGATAATCTGGACCACCTTGTCCTTACCATATTTCTGGTAAACGTAATCGATGACTTCCTGCCGGCGCTCGAAACAGAAATCGATATCGATATCCGGCATGGAAATCCGCTCCGGATTGAGAAAACGCTCAAAAATCAGCTGGTAGCGGATGGGGTCTATATTCGTGATCTCCAGGCAGTAGGAGACGATACTTCCTGCCGCTGAACCCCGGCCGGGACCTACGGCGATTCCCTGGCTTTTGGCATAGCGGATGAAATCCCAGACAATCAGGAAATAATCCACATAGCCCATACTCCGGATGGTTTCCAGCTCATAGTCCAATCTGGGTCTCAGTTCTTCCACCCTGGCCCTGCCCTGGTCCCCGTACCTTTTTTCCAAACCCTGGATACAGAGTTCTTTCAGATAAGAATAAGCGTCATAACTCTCCGGCACATCAAAGCGGGGAACCTTCTGCTGGCCGAAGGCGATCTCCACATTACATCGGTCGGCAATCTTATGGGTATTTTCCATGGCCTCCCTGGCATAGGGAAAAAGCTTGGCCATCTCCTGCTCTGATTTCAGGAAATACTGGCCTCCCTCATAGCGCATCCTGTCCTCGTCGGAAACCCTTTTCCCGGTCTGAATACAAAGGAGCAGGTCGTGGGGAACCGCATCATCCTCCATGATATAGTGGACATCATTGGTCACCACCAGGGGAATATCCAGTTCTTCAGACATCCGCATCAGGGCCGAATTCACCAATTTCTGCTCACGGATTCCGTGGTCCTGCATCTCCAGGAAAAAATTATTTTGCTCGAAAATATTCCTCAGTCTCAGAGCAGATTCACAGGCCCCCTCATAGTCACCCTTGACAATCTTGCGGGGAATCTCTCCCGCCAGACAGGCTGACAGGGCTATGATACCCTCATGGTAGGTCTCCAGGATCTCATAATCCACCCTGGGCCGGTAATAGTATCCTTCCGTAAATCCCCTGGTGACAATCTTCATCAGGTTCTTATAGCCCTGGTTATTCTCCGCCAGGAGGACCAGGTGATGGTAGCGGTCCTCGTCCTGGCTGTTCTCCCGGTCAAAGCGGGAGCCCGGCGCCACATAAATCTCACAGCCAAGGATGGGCTTGATTCCCACCTCTTTGGCCTTCTTATAAAAATCGATTACCCCATACATGACACCATGGTCGGTAATCGCTAAACTGTCCATGCCCAGCTCCCTGGCTCTGGGCAGCATCTCCCCGATCTTCCCCGAGCCATCCAGCAGGCTGTATTCTGTATGAACATGCAAATGTGTAAAAGCCATGATCCTACCTCCACAAAGGAAAACACCCGGATCTTATCGAAGAAAATCCGGGTGTCCGACACTTGTTCATTAATTGGGCAAGCCGTCCTTAAGGCAGGCTATTCGCCTTCCGGGAGAGACGGGGTAAGTATTCCATAGGAATCCATCGCCGACAAATAGTAGAATGTCTGTGCGTTCGGTTCCGGATCCGGAACAATCTTCTTATAGAAAGAAAATCCTACTCCAAGAACGATGACCAGCACCGCCAGATAACCGGTAACTCTGCCGATCGCCCTGTTACGTTTCTCCTTTGCCAGAATCTCTTTTCTGTTCTTCTTATATTCTTTTCTGGCATTAACCTTTTCCTGACTCATTTTTAACCACCTTTTCCAGTATCAGATTTCCGGGGGCGGTCCCGTCCCCTGACCACTTAGTCAGCAGTCTTTCCCTCACCGGGAAAAATCGGATTCCCTTGGTAAATATACAAAAATCCGCATATAGATGTATTATATAATATAATACATTTTCCCGCAAGGAAAGAATAGACTTTTGCCATTCGGTATGATATACTTTTCAAAGAAAGTGGGAGGTGTTTCGAATGACAGAACGTCAGTCTAAAATCATAAAATTGGTAAATACATATCAGAAGATCGAGGTCAGTCGTCTGGCTGAACTGCTGGACGTCTCTCAGGTGACCATCCGCAAGGATCTGGACCACCTGGAGGGTGAAGGTCTGCTCTCCCGCGAACATGGTTATGCCCTCATTAAGAACGCCAATGATATCAACACCCGTATGACCATCAACTATGACCGCAAGCTGGCCATCGCCACCAAGGCTGCCGAGATGGTCAACAACGGTGAGACCGTTATGCTGGAATCCGGCTCCACCTGCGCCCTCCTGGCAGAGCAGCTGGCCAAGCTGAAGAAGGACGTCACCATCATCACCAACTCAGCCTATATCGCCATCCGGATCCGGGAACTTCCTTTAAGAAAGGTCATCCTTTTAGGCGGCGAGTACCAGAAGGAATATCAGGGTATGGTAGGCCCCCTGGTGAGGAAATGTGCCCGGGAATTCTTTGTTGACAAGTTCTTTGTGGGCACAGACGGCTTTATTCCAGAGTCCGGCTTTACCTGTGACGACCTGATGCGAGTGGAGACCATGGAATATATGGCCGATTCCGCCAACAAAATGATCATCCTGGCTGACTCGAGCAAGTTTGACCAGCAGGGTGTTGTCATCCAGACCAGCTTCGACGCCATCGACACCGTCTGCACCGACTCAGAGATTAATCCGTCCGCCCTGGCCATTCTTCAGGAAAAAGGTATTAACGTAGTTATCGTAGATTGAACATCTCTGGAATATCCCGCTTGATAATTTTACATCAAACGTTATATATCTTGTTTTTTCTGAAAAAATATGTGATAACATTGTGAATATTTGTCGAAAAAAAACCAGTCTCTCCAAAAATTTGGTTAATTATTTATTCTTTTCATTTGTTCAAACAAATGGTAAACTTAAGATTATTAAAAGCACAATTATACTTTCGGAAGAAACCTTGTATTTTTATTATTGAGGCATTTAAGTAAAGACGGATCCCTGGAGGATCTGCGGAGATTAAAGAGGTTTTTTGGAGGACAAAGGAATGATTACTCACTCTGTCTGTATTGATTCCATGGAGAAGATTATGCGCTTTGTTTCTATCATGAATACATTTCATGGCCGGTTCGACCTGGTTTCCGGTTGTTCTGCCGTGAGTGCTAAATCCATGATGGGTGTTTTCAGTCTGGACATATCCAGGCCTGTTTCCCTCTACATTTATAACGACGAGTCCGCGGACACTGTTCTGAAAGCCATATCTGCCTTTGACGCAGTCAGCTTGTAATTCTTTCATCAGAGCTTGTCTGCTTTTTCTTTTCACAGGCTGGATTATTTTTGTGTCAAAATTAAAACATCCATCCTTGAAACTATTTTAGACAATCATTTTATAAAGCGGTAAAACTTTATAAACCGGTAAAACAAAGAAGAGACTGTCCCAGTCTCTTCTTGATTTTTTATAACTGTTCTTTTTTAAAGGGTCTTTTCCCATGGCAATCCCGGCCTAGCGGGACAAGGTCTCCGGCTCCGGATAGTCCTCACCGAAGGTCTCCACTGTCACAGATTTCATCACCTGCTTATGGTAAGGAGAATCACGGAAGGTCTTTTCACTGGCAATCCGGTCTACTACGTCCATGCCCTCGATGACCTTGCCGAAAGAAGCGTACTCACCATCAAGATGGGGTGCATCCTTATGCATGATAAAGAACTGGGAGCCTGCGGAATCCGGCATCATGGACCGGGCCATGGACAGGACTCCTGCCGTATGCTTCAGCTGATTTGGGAATCCATTATGGCTGAACTCACCCTTGATGCTGTAACCGGGATTGCCGGTTCCTGTTCCCTGGGGACATCCGCCCTGGATCATAAAGCCCTTGATTACACGGTGGAAAATAAGACCGTCATAAAAGCCTTTCTTTACCAAAGAAATAAAGTTATTCACCGTGTTGGGTGCAATCTGGGGATAGAGCTCCGCCTTGATCACATCACCATTCTCCATAGTAATAGTTACGATTGGATATGCCATAATACTATTTCCTCCTGCAAAAAAGATTAGATTGACCGGCCCTGACAGCTGCCGGGGCCATCGTTACATTCCTGTCTCTACATTATATCAGTGCATCATGAAAATACACCGCCTACTGTCTGACTTCATATATCATACCACGAAAGGAAAAAACATGGAAAGAAAACTCTTATTTTTTGACATAGACGGCACCCTCCTGGCAGGAGGCTTTCCCGGCTATATCCCGGCAGGAAGCCTGGAAGCCCTGGAAAGAGCCAGGGAAAATGGACATAGTCTTTTTATCAATACCGGCCGGACCTACGGCCTGATGCCGGAGTCCGTCCGCCGCTTCCCCTTTGACGGCTATATCTGCGGCTGCGGCAGTCATATTTTATACAGGGGCCGGGAAATCTACCACCACAGGATTCCGGAATCAATCCGCAGGGATATGGTTCATATCATGCGGCGGACAGGAATCCAGGGTGTCTATGAAGGGGCGGATTGCTACTACTTTGAGGACCGGCCCGATCCCCTTCCCCTGATCAGCCTGCTTCGCGCCGTCTGCCGGCAGAACAGTTCCTCCATAAAGACCCGGACCTTCCAGGACCCGGACCTGGACTATGACAAGTTCATCATCACCTGCGACGAAAACAGTGACCTGCCGTCCTTCCTGGACCAGATCAGGGATGATTTTGATTTCATTGACCAGAATATTCTGTCAGGCGGTTTTGGGGAGTTAATCCCCAAGGGCTGCTCCAAGGCCGCCGGCATCGATATGGTCGTCGACCACCTGGGGGCCAGCCTGGATGACTGCTATGTCTTCGGTGACAGCAGCAATGACCTGGCTATGCTGAACCATGTGAAGCACAGTATCGCCATGGGTAATTCCAGCCAGGATGTCCTGGACGTCTCCTCCTATGTGACTACACCCGTCTACAGAGACGGCATCAAAAATGCCCTGGTCCATCTCCGGCTCATCTAATCAGGCCGGCCAGGCTGCAGCTTTTGGCTTGTAGTTCTGGATATTCTTTTCCCTGACAAATTCCACTCTATGTGCCAAAAGCTATTTACTGGCCTGCTTTCGTTTTTTTACTCATGTTTCTCCATTACAGTTTATAAGTCATGAAAGTGCCTATGGCTCTGTTTTCTCCTGGCCTTCTTTTAAGAGCTGGATGAATTCGTAAGTCATTCTTCCGGTGACGCCCCAGAGTATGCCTCCCCTGGTGCGGTAGAAGACCATGGGGTTCTTCTTCCTGCGCCAGGGATAATTTTTGCCTCCTGGAATCAACTCATAAGGAAAATCCTCTCCCGGTACTGTGGCCAGCTCTGTCCAATGTTTTTCCGGTTCGTGGTCCAGAAACCAGTTTAAGGCTACTGTGAAGACCTGGTCTACTTCATCGGCTGACCAGGTTCCTTTATAATCATGGAGAATTGCCGCAAAGGGCCATATGGAAGCCCCTGAAGGTCCCATGGCAGGATCCAGGTCGGCTATGATCTCAATCTGGTCTTCCCGGACAAGAAGTTCCTCCATGGTCTCCCGTACCGCAGCCTGGCGGAGAGTCTCTCCTTCTTCCACCCTGCCTCCGGGAAAGCAGATCTCGCCGGGCTGGGTTACCAGGCTGGATGCTCTTTTTTCAAAAAGAATATGCCAGCCGTCTTTCTTGTGGACCAGGGGCAGGATCACCGCCGAGGTCTCTCTTTTTCTGACGTCTACTCCGGGAATTCTATCTCCCCAGACCTTCCTGATCCTTTCGATGACCGGATCTGTGGTCAGAGTCCGGGGCATACCTGCAGTTATATCCGCTGTCCTGCCTGCAGCCATATTTACCGGCATATCTTGGGGCATATCTGCAGCCATATCCGCTGCCTTAGCCGGACCCGGATTCTGAACCGGATTTGACCCGTCTGCCTCATCCTCTGTCCCCCTGCCGGCCAGCCGGCTCTCCTTAAAATGCATGATCATTTCTGCCGTAAGGCTTAAATTGCGCTCCTCCTGGCCAATGTCCCCGGCATGGACCCATTTGGCCACAGCCAGTTCCTTCTCATCCATGGTCACAGTGGTATCACCATCCACCTCACAGTAAAAGCCCATAAGCAGGTTAAAGGCAAAGCCACAGGGCTGGCTCTTATAGTAGGAGATATTCTTTACCTTAAGTCCCACTTCTTCTATCACTTCCCTGCGGACTGTCTCTTCCATGTTCTCACCGATCTCACAAAATCCGGCGATAAGGGCATGGCCCTTGTAGGACCGGCCGGCATAGCGGGTCATCATGATCCGGTCACCGTCGGTCACTCCCACGATGACTGCCGGAGCGATCTTTGGATATATGCTATGACCGCAGGCCGGACACCGCATTACACGCTCACTCTCGGCATGGACAGTCCTGTGCCCGCAACGGCCGCAGAAAGCACTCTCCCTGTACCATGCATAAAGATGCCAGGCTGTCATTCCGGCAAAGCAAAGGTCTTTGGGATCTGCCCGGCGGAAGATTCTGGTCGGACAGATTTCAAAGCCAGCCGCCTCCAGCCGGGAAAAAATCCCATCCTCAGCAGTGGGCTCCTGGTCCGCTGCCTGCTGGTCTGCCGGACCCCCTCCCTGGCTTGTTCCTGACTCATTGGCCTGATCCTGGTCCTGACCTGTTCCTGACTCATTGGCCTGATCCTGGTCCTGACCTGTTTCTAACTCATTGGCCTGATCCTGGTCCTGGTCTGCCTGGCCGTAATTCTCAGGAATATCCCCGCGGAAAAGATAATATTTTCTCTCATCAATCCGGAACAGGTACTGCAGGTCCTCCCTGGGGAAATCACCTGCCTTTGGACAACAGAGGGCACCGTTCTCCCTGCCTGCCAAAAGCACTTCCCTGTCACGAAAGACAAACACCGGATCCTCCCTGGAAGGAGTTTCCGGTGTGTATTCATTATAAAATGTTTTCGGTGCTATATCCTGAATCATTACTCTACCGTCACACTCTTGGCCAGGTTCCTGGGCTTATCCACATCCAGGCCCTTGGCTACGGCGATGTAGTAGCCTAAAAGCTGGAGGGGGATCACAGCCAGGGAAGCTGAAAAGTGTGGATCAGTCCTGGGGATATAGGTAACAAAATCTGCGGTATCCTCCATATTATAATTACCATAGCTGGTAAGTCCCATGAGGTAGGCCCCGCGGCTCTTAACCTCCTGCATATTGGAGAGGGTCTTCTCGTAGAGGGCCGGCTGGGTTGTAACACCGATTACCAGGGTATTATCCTCTATCAGACTGATGGTACCATGCTTAAGCTCTCCTGCAGCATAGGCCTCGGAGTGAACATAGCTGATCTCCTTCATCTTGAGACTGCCCTCCATACAGATGGCATAATCCAGGCCCCTTCCCAGGAAGAAGACATCCTTGGCTCCGGCATATTTGGAGGCGAACCACTGGATCCGCTCCTTGTCCTCGAGAGCCTTGGCAATCTTATTGGGGATGGTCTGCATCTCATGGATCATGGCCAACTCTTTCTCCCTGTCAATCAGGCCCTTCTCTGCGCCCATATGGATGGCCAGCAGGTAGGAAGCGATCAGCTGGGTGGAGTAGGCCTTGGTAGTTGCTACCGCAATCTCCGGTCCGGCCAGGGTGTAGAAGACATGGTCAGCCTCCCTGGCGATGGAGGAGCCGATTACATTAACGATGGCCAGGGTCCGGATGCCCATCTCCTTGGCCTCCCGGAGAGCCGCCAGGCTGTCTGCCGTCTCTCCCGACTGGCTGATAACAATCACCAGTCCCTTCTTATCAAGCAGCAGGTTTCTGTAACGGAACTCGCTTGCCAGTTCCACTCTGACAGGAATGCCTGCCAGATCTTCCAGGACATACTGGGCCACAACACCCACATGGTAGGCCGAGCCACAGGCTACGATATAGATCTGGGAACAGTCCCCTATAATCTCCTTGCTTAATCCGATATCTGAGAAATCCAGATACTCGCCGTCCTCACCCTTGCGGATTATGGAATTCATAGTATCTAAAACTGCCTTGGGCTGCTCGTGGATCTCTTTCATCATGAAATGCTCATAGCCGCCCTTCTCAGCAGCTTCTGAATCCCAGGTAATCTCTGTCAGCTCTTTTTCAAATACATCACCATCCAGATTAAAGAAGGTCACCTGGTCTCCGGACAGCCTTGCCATCTCCAGATTACCGATATAATATACCTTCCTGGTATACTTCAGGATGGCCGGCACATCAGAAGCCACATAGGTCTCTCCATCACCCACACCGATGATCAAGGGGCTGTCCTTGCGGGCCACATAAATCTCTCCCGGATAGTCCTTGAACATAACGGCGAAGGCATAGGAGCCTCTCACCCGGACCATGGTCTTGGCTATGGCATCGATGGGGCCTACCTGGTACTTCTTATAATAATACTCGATCGTCTTGATTGCTACTTCCGTATCCGTATCAGAATAGAAGCTGAAGCCCTTTCTCACCAGCTTATCCTTAAGCTCCTGGTAATTCTCGATGATACCGTTATGGACACCAACTACACAACCGTCATCAGAATGATGGGGATGGGC
>CAMOZD010000024.1 GCA_946630645.1 uncultured Lachnospiraceae bacterium | reverse complement strand
AGTTCCCAATTTTTACCTGGAGCAGGACGGTAAGGCTTACGATGTCAGTCTTCTCATCGACAGGAAGGGACAGATTCTGGGCTGCCAGAAAATGGTCCATATTGCCGGGAACAGGCACTTTTATGAGACAGATTACTATGATGGCTCAGAGGAGGGTTTCCACGTATTTGACACAGAGTTCGGTCCCATGGGTATCGTGCTTTGTTACGATAGACATTTCCCGGAAAGTATCAGGACTGAGGCAGAGAAAGGAGCCCGGCTGATTCTGGTTCCTGCGGCTAATTGCACGGAGGAACCTCTTGAGCTCTTTGAGTGGGAGATGCGTGTGCAGGCCTACTGGAGCGGCAGCTGTCTTGCCATGTGCAACAGGACCGGTCCGGAAGGAGAGATGGACTTTGCCGGCAGGTCCCTGGTGGCTGGATCCGATGGCAGTCTGCTTGTGAAAGCGGACCAGGAAGAAGGTCTGATTATTACAGAACTGGATCTATCTGACTCCCCGGGTCCCCGTTACCGGAATTAGGGAAAATATCCTGAAAAAAGCGTTAAAAAAAGAATAAATAAAGATTGACAATATCTGTATTAGGTGTTATATTTCAAATAGAACAAAAAGTGATTGTGCAGATTTTAAGTTGGAGGGCTGTTATTCATAGGAATTTCAGTCCTCTTTCGTGAAGATGACGGGCTCTGCAGTGTCACCTGCCGGCAGGAAAGGCAGGATATAGGACACAGATAACGCAGATATGATATGGGAAGGAGGCTTATCATGGTTAAGAGAAAAGACTGTTATGAGATTCTCGGCATTTCCCGGAACGCGGATGAGGCAGCCATAAAGAAAGCCTACAGAAAGCTGGCAAAGAAGTATCATCCGGATACTAATCCGGGAAACAGCAAGGCGGAAGAGCATTTTAAAGAGGTTTCCGAGGCCTATAATATATTAAATGATAAGGAAAAAAAGAAATTATATGACCAGTATGGTTATGATGCCTTTGACGACAGTGGCAATCCCAGGCCCGAAGAGTGGTTTAAATATGGAGGCGGCCCTTTCCGGCAGGCCGGAGGAGACAATGATAATTTCCAGTACAGGGAGTTCCATTTTAATCCGGGAGGCGGAGGCCGGGGCGATGTGGATTTAGATGACCTCTTTGGCAGCTTTTTCGGAGGACAATCGGGAGCTTATTACAGCGGCAGGAATGGTTTCGGCGGTTTCAATGGCTTCCGTGGTCAGACAGGCGGCCGGCAGAGACAGACTTTCAGTCAGAAGGGACAGGATGTCCATGCCCAGATCCAGATTGCTCTTAGAGAGGCGGCCACAGGCTGTGACAGGATGATTGAGTACACAGACCATACTGGGGCCAGTCAGACTTTGAAGGTTCATATTCCGGCGGGGATTGCTTCGGGAGGCAAGGTCCGTCTGGCCGGCAAGGGTTATCCGGGCATAAACGGAGGCAAGGCCGGAGACCTGCTGCTGGAAGTTGAACTGGCGGAAGATCCTGTTTTTGAGAGAAAGGGAAAGGATATCTATTCCACAGTCAGAGTTCCCTACTCCACCCTGATTCTGGGTGGTCAGGTCACGGTAGACACACTCCATGGCCCGGTTAACTGTAAGATCCGGGAGGGAACCAGGGCCGGGTCTAAGATCAGACTCAAGGGTAAGGGGATGCCTGCCCTTAAGAAAAAGGATAAGACCGGTGACCAGTATGTGACAGTGGAAGTTCTTATGCCCGCCAAGGTCAGCGAAGAGACCAAGCGCAAGCTTCGGGAATGTGCCGCGGAAGGGGTATAAGCAGGCCCTGACAGAGTGAGGGACTGTAAGCGGTCTCGGACTGGTCTGGAGTTTATGTATAGGCAGGACTTGAAAGGAGAATAGCTGAAGCCGGTATGACCGGCAGAAGCATGCAGAAAAAAGGGATGGGACAAGAGCCTTAAAGGCTCAGGTTCCATCCCTTTTTAATTCAGCCGGAGAGGTCCCTTTTTATACAAGCTAAGAGGGACTGCCCTGTCGGATTCTGGTATTTGTTTTGAGGGAGCCGGACTTCAGGCCCGGATGATATAGTCTTCCTTGCGGGGTGCTGCAGCCTGCTTTTCGCCGTCCCGGTAACCCAGGATACAGTGGCCGATGCCTACATAGTTCTCCGGCACTCCCCATTTTCTCAGCAGGGCCTTGCCCTCCTCTGATTCAAATTCCTGTCTGGCCCGGTGAATCCAGCAGGAACCTACGCCGATGGAACTGGCGGCGTTAAGCATATTGCCTATAACCAGGGAACCGTCTTCCACGTGGGTAGGCAGGTCCGGGTTAGCCAGAACGATCAGAACTGTCGGGGCACCGTAGAAGGGATCAGTGGATACGCCCATGATATCAGCGTTCATTTTAGACAGGGCTGCGATATCTTCAGGGTCCTGCATGACAACGATGACAGGGGATTGCTTTCCCATACCTGTGGGAGCGTAAATGCCGGCACAGAGAATGGAGTAAAGTTCCTCCTCCGTAATCTGGTCTTTTTTATAAGAACGGCAGCTGCGGCGTTCAATTAAATCCTGTACAGTTGATTTCAT
The DNA here is from genome assembly GCA_946630645.1 of uncultured Lachnospiraceae bacterium. Classification (GTDB taxonomy): domain Bacteria; phylum Bacillota; class Clostridia; order Lachnospirales; family Lachnospiraceae; genus Anaerobutyricum. Next base: position 7,066 of record CAMOZD010000024.1, on the reverse strand, counting down.
TATATGATTACCTCCATATCTTTTTATTGCTTATCTATATAATACACCATAGTAGAAAAAATGGCATTGATTTTTAAAAAAGAACAGAAAATTACCCCAATTACACTGGAAATATTCATATCTGGACTTCAGCTTTGCCGGCTTCTTTTGTAAGATGCTTATGCCTGCTGTCCGGTCTTGTTCCGCCGGATATTCTGCTGATTTCCTGAAAGAAGAAGAGGGTAAGTTCAGGAAAGAAATATTTTCCAAAGGACTGCTTTGTGATATAGTAATATCATAATACTAATTGCTTAGGGAGGTAATGACTATGATAATTGCTATGGCTAACGATCATGCGGGGACTAAAATGAAGGAAGAGATCAAGGCCTATCTGGAATCGGCCGGCCATGAAGTGAAAGATTTTGGTACCTATGACGAGGAATCCTGTGACCTGTCTGATTTTGTCTATCCGGCAGCTCTTGCTGTAGCCAGGGGGGAATGTGACCGCGGAATCTTTGTGGATGGCGTCGGTTACGGCAGTGCTATGATTGCCAACAAGATTAACGGCATATATGCCTGTGTCTGCCAGGATCCCTTCTGTGCCATGCTGGCCAGACAGCACAATGATGCCAATGTACTCTGTTTAGGAGCCAAGATCATCGGCAGCATGATTGCTTCTGAGATTGTGAAAACTTATATGACTACAGACGCCCTTACGGCTGATAAGTATGTGCGCCGGGTGAAAAAGGTGGAGGAAATCAACAACAAGCACTGCGTGCCTGTAAAATAAGCTTTTTCCACTGGGAATTTCCATGTTCTGTCCGGCGGCAGGATGAGAAGACAGCTCAATAAGCAAAAGCCGGGAGCGAGAGCCCGGCTTTTCTTTATAGATTTTCAGGAGATAAAATATTCTTGATATAATAAGTCCGGCCAAGCAAACTATAGGTTTAAGTGAAGGATTATTAAAAAGTGCTGAAGAGAGGTGTTTGACCATGCATGACCAGTTTTTCAGGACGGGGCTGCTCTTGGGACAAGAAAATATAAAGAATCTTTCAGAAGCCAGGGTTGCGGTATTTGGTGTCGGCGGGGTAGGAGGCTATACTGTGGAGGCCCTGGCCAGAAGCGGGATCGGGACCCTGGATCTTATTGATAATGATAAGGTCAGCCTGACCAATCTCAACCGCCAGATCCATGCCCTCCACAGCACTCTGGACTGTTATAAGGTTGATGTGGCCAGGGACCGGGTCCTGGATATCAATCCCGGTGCCAGAGTCCATGTCTACAAGACCTTTTACTTGCCGGAGACCAGGGACCAGTTTGATTTTTCCCGGTATGATTATGTGGTTGACGCCATTGACACGGTGACCGGGAAGATCAGTCTGGTGGAACAGGCCCGGGAAGCAGGGGTCAGAATCATTTCCTCCATGGGAGCCGGCAATAAACTGGATCCCACCGCCTTTGAACTGGCTGATATCTACAGTACTTCAGTCTGCCCCCTGGCCAGGGTGATGAGAAGAGAATTAAAGAAAAGGGGAATAGACCACCTAAAGGTGGTATATTCTAAGGAGAAACCCATGACACCCATGTGGGACTGGCCGGAGTCTGCCAGCGGCAGTGGGCCTGGGACAGAGGCGGGTTTCTCATCTGCCGGCTGGGAGACAGGCAGCCGGAAGCGGACCCTGCCGGGAAGTACCGCCTTTGTACCGGCGGTGGCAGGCCTGATCATAGCAGGGGAGGTAGTAAAGGACCTGGCTGCAGCTGTCCTTTGACAGGAATGATGCCGGGCCGGCTAAAGAGGTCTGCTTAAAAAATATGGAGGTCTGCAGGAGAGAAAACGGAAGAAAAGGATTCCCGGGATGAAAATTGATGGGACCAGCCTGCGGGAGGACAGCGGGTTAGCAGATCAGCAGCAGGAAGCTGCTTTACTGATAAATATATGGGGAAAGGAGGTGTCAGTATGGAGAAGAAATATTTTTTCTTTGATATTGATGGCACTTTAACAGACAGAAATACGGGGCAGATTGTAGCTTCGGCCAAGGAAGCCCTCGACAAGCTCAGGGCGGCGGGACATTTTGTCTCCATCGCTACGGGAAGGGCTTCATACAAGGCAATTCCCTTTGCCAGGAAGCACGATTTTGAGAATATGGTCTGCAACGGGGGCCATGGAATCTATTTTGAGGGGGAGATGAGAGAGAACCGGCCTATGAAGAGGGAGCGGTCCCTGGCTCTCTACCGCCAGGCCATGTCCCTGGGATATGGTGTATTGGTGGCCCTGGATGATTCCAAAAAGGTCTATGCCAGCAACTTTAACTTTATAGAACAGGCGGGAATCAGAAAGGAGCCGACCACCTACATCATCGACGACCAGTTTGACCCGGTGGAGGCCAAGTCCATCTATAAAATGTATGTGTCTATTCCTGAGGAAGAGGAGGCCAGGCTGACCCTCAGGGATACCCTAGGCTACAAACGCTTTGAACCTGAGTACCTGCTATTTCAGCCGGACGCCAAGAATCAGGGGATTCTCCGCATGCTTGAGTATGTAGGAGGAGAGCCGGAGGATGTGGTTGTCTTCGGAGACGATATTGGTGACGTGAATATGTTTGATGACCGCTTTTACAGGATTGCCATGGGAAATGGATGCGAAGAACTGAAGGCCAGGGCGGACTATGTGGCGGAGAGAAATGTCGATGACGGTATATACAAGGCCTGTGAGGCCCATGGCTGGTTTTGAGTTGCGGACTGACAGCCTGGACCTGCAGCCCTGAAAGATGAAAGAAAGAGATGATAGTATGACTGTGAGAACAAAGGAGATAGAAAACGTAAAGGTAGTCAGGTCCCAGATCAGATACCGGTCTGCCGATGGGATGACCATCATTCATGGAAGAATATGGAAGCCGGCAGGAGACCAGCCGGAAATCAGGGCGATCCTACAGATCTGCCATGGTATGTCAGAATATATAGAACGTTACGAGGAGTTTGCCACTTTTCTTGCCAGCAGGGGCTTTCTTGTGGCGGGAAATGATCATCTGGGCCATGGGGAGTCGGTTCTGGACCAGAGCCGGTATGGTTTTTTTGCCAAAAGAAACGGTAATGACTGTGTCATAGCGGATATCCACCGGCTGCGGAGAGAGCTGCAGCAGCGGTATCCTGAGACCCCTTATTTTATGCTGGGCCACAGTATGGGTTCCTTCCTGGTGGGCCAGTATATTGAATTGCACGGGGAAGGAATGGCCGGAGCCATCATCATGGGTACTGGTTTTCCCACACCCGTTTCCATTATTTTTGGTATGGGTCTTTGCAGGTTCCTGGCCTTCTTAATGGGCTGGCACCATCGCAGCAAGATCATAACCCTTCTGACCTCTGGCAATTATAACCGTCAGTTTAAGCCAAACCGGACGCCTGTGGACTGGCTTTCCAAGGTGGAGAGTGTGCCGGCAGAATTCTGCAGTAATCCTAAGAGTGCCTTCAGCTTCACCATCAACGGCTATTACAATATGTTTAAGGGCATCCTTTTTATGGAAAAAAAGAAGAATATGAAAAAAATACCAAAAAGTCTTCCTCTTCTGCTGGTATCCGGGGCTAAGGACCCGGTGGGGGGCAATGGAAGGCAGGTTATTGCAGCCTATCAGGCCTACGCCCAGGCCGGAATCAGACATATCCAGGGCAAGCTCTATAAAGATGACCGGCATGAGCTGCTCAACGAATCGGATAGGGAAACCGTTTACAGGGATCTTTTGCGATGGATGGAGAAATGGATATAATTAAAACACAATTTCCTGTTAATATGGGGGGACAATTGTTTTGACATAATTTACGAAAGCAACGTTTTCTATATGGAATGAAGCTGCTCGTTTCCCTTGGGGTGCTTGTTTCTATATAGTAAAGGGGACGATTGTTTCGGCTTAATATCAGGGTGATGGTTTCTCCGGCTGATGGGGACCATTTGCTCTGGACAGGAAAGGAGACAGGGTGAAAAAGATATATTGTATTTTCATGGGTTTACTAATGCTGCTTCTGGTGGCCTGCAGTGGCAAGAGTGGCGGCCAGGAAGCCCAGAGTACAAGGGACCGGGAAGCCTCTAAGACTAAGGATTATGGAGTGTTTATTGGTATTGACCGTGATAAAATAAGCCGGCTGGAGCCCTATAACACCGTAGTGATAGAACCAACGGAATTTACCGAGCAGGATGTGATAAAGCTCCATGACAAGGGTAAGACCGTTTATGCTTATCTGAATGTGGGCACTATAGAGACCTTCCGCCCTTATTATAAAGACTTTAAAGATATGGCTTTGGAGAATTACAGGGACTGGCCCGATGAATACTGGATTGACGTGTCCCAAAAGGAATGGCAGGACTGTTGTGTTGAACTGGCGGAAAGAATTAAGGCCCAGGGCTATGATGGATTTTTTGTGGATAACCTGGATGTTTATCATTATTATCCCGAAAAGGGAATCTATGATGGAATCTGTTCCATCCTGAATAGGATTAAAACCATGGATACTGAGGTGATCATTAACGGGGCCAAGGAATTTGTGACCTCCACCTTTACCATGGATGGGAGCCAGGACCTTTTTGACGCGGTCAACCAGGAGGAAGTCTTTACCAGGATTGATTTTGATGATGCGACCTACCACAAGCAGAAGGCCAAGGAGACGGCTATCCTGAAGGAATACCTGGAGAAGGTAAAAGCGGAGGGCTACAGGGTCTACCTGCTTGAGTACGCCCCCAGTAAGCTGGTTCTGAAGAAAATCAGGAATTACTGTGCCCTCAAGGGCTACCAGTATTACTGTGCAGCCAGTCTGAAGCTGGAGTAGGCCCGGAGCCTGTCAGCCAGGTCTTTCCGGCTTGTATTTGATAAGCATTGATGAAAGGCATTGTAATATAGATTATAATGAGTTATAATAGATAGGAATTGGATATCAGAACTTCGGGGCAGGGTGTAATTCCCGACCGGCGGTGTGTGTCATATGCCTGGAAAGAGCAGCTGACATGAGCCCGCGAGCCTATTGGCATGATCCGGTGAGATTCCGGGGCCGACAGTAGAGTCTGGATGAGAGAAGTGGAGAGATGATGGTCCCTGGTATGGGCAGCAGCCGCCAGAAACAGCGGCCGGGATTGGTAAGCTGCGGCTTTCCTTTTCCAGGAGCCCTTTATGAGGACATCTCTCTCAACGGATGTAAGGTGCTTTCAGTCCCCGGATTTATTCCGGGGTTTTTTAATTTGCGACTGGAAGCCATTGACAAAGGGAGCCGGACCGGCTTCCTCATAAATATAAGAAACAGGGGTCTTGATGTCCGTTTAGAATACTGGTTTAAAAATTGTCACTGGATAAGGAGGACGAAGACGATGAGCAGATATTACATTGGATTTGACGCAGGAACACAGAGTGTCAAGGTTGCTGTATACGATGAGGATATGAACTGTCTGGTTCAGTCCGCTTCACCCACAACCTTGAATTATCCTGAGCCGGGATGGGTCAGCATGGATGTTGATGAATACCTGCAGCTGACCATAAAGGGGATGAAGGACTGTGCTGACCAGATGAAGGAGAAGGGCCTGGATGTCAGCAAGGTCAGGTCTATCATGGGCGACGGGATTATCTGTGGAATCTGTGGAGTCGACGCTGAAGGTAATGCCATCACCCCCTATATCAATTACCTGGATTCCCGGACCAAAGAAGATGCCGATGCCATCAATGCCATGGGCCTTGATATCTGGCAGAAGGAGACAGGCAATGCGGAGGCCAACTGCATGTTCCCGGCCATGTTTGCCCGCTGGTTTCTCAAAAATGTGGACGGCTTCCGGGAAAAGGGCGTGAAGTTTGTCCATGATGCCCCCTATGTCCTGGCCCATCTGGCCGGCCTTAAGGGTGATCAGATGTTCATAGACTGGGGCACCATGTCCGGCTGGGGACTGGGCTACAAGGTGGAGGACAAATGCTGGTCCAAAGACCAGCTGGATATCCTGGGGATTCCTGAATCCATGATGCCCCGGATTGTCAAGCCCTGGGATGTGGTAGGCTATCTGACGGAAGAGATGGCAGAAAAGACCGGCTTCCCGGCAGGAATTGCTGTCTGCGGCGGTGCCGGAGACACTATGCAGTCCATGATCGGCAGCGGCAACATGGAGGCTGGTCAGGCAGTGGATGTAGCTGGGACCTGTTCCATGTTCTGTGTTTCCACCAAAGGGATTATCCCGGAGCTTTCCAAGCCCGGCACAGGACTGATTTTTAACAGTGGTTCCCTGCCTGACACCTATTTCTACTGGGGCTACATCCGGACCGGAGGTCTGGCCCTGCGCTGGTACAAGGACAATATCTGCCAGAAGGCAGAGGACGGTTCCTACTACAGGGATTTGGAGGATAATTCCAGGGACAAGGTACCGGCAGGTTCCAACGGCGTACTTTTCCTGCCCTACCTGACCGGAGGCAACAACGATATCGCAGATGCCACAGGCTGTTTCCTCAACATGACTATGGACACAGACCAGTTCACTCTCTGGCGGGCAGTGCTGGAGGCCATCGGTTATGACTATATGGAGATTACCGAACTTTACCGGGCCGCGGGTATCGACCTTAGCCGGATTACCATCACTGAAGGCGGCAGCAGGGACAATATGTGGAATAAGATGAAGGCGGACATGCTGGACAGCAGGACCGTCACCCTGGAAAATGCTGCCGGGGCCGTGATGACCAACTGTGTATTCGGGGCCTATGCTGTGGGGGATGTGAAGGATATCGCAGGAGCCCTCACAGGTAATATCCATATCAAGAAGGAGTTTGCGCCGGATCCGGCTACCCACGACTTTTATCTGAAGCAGTATCAGCTGAAAAACCGGCTGGTCAAAGAAGAGATGGGCGCAGCCTTCCTCACCTTAAAGCAGATGAGAGAAGACTAGGAGGACAGGCAGACCTGTCGGAAACATTTTCATAAATAATACTGAATCCCAGCCCTGGCAGGCTGTCTGAAAAGGCAGTTCCCACCGGCTGGGATTCTTTTTGTTTGCGCGCCATGGGTGCGCTCTAACGGGTGGAAGTCCCGAGTACGCGTAGGCAACGACGAAGTACATAGCTGAACAGCAAGGGTG
>CAMOZD010000023.1 GCA_946630645.1 uncultured Lachnospiraceae bacterium | reverse complement strand
ACCAACGTATTTAATGTCTTCCGTAATATACATATTAAAACCCCTCACCTTTCTAATTATATATTATTCACTTAAATTGCAGGGATTCCGACATAGGGGAAAAGCAGGCCTGAAAACCTGAAAATCCTGATAACTGTTCAAAGGCTGAAATCCTAGAAATTCATTTTATATTATAACAGATTTTGCCCTTGACTACCATGGAAATTACAACTGGAAAATGGTAGAAATGATTACTGAGTTGGCAACCACATTCAAAAATCTTTCCTGAGGCTTCCAGGAGGGGCCTACAGGGGATACCTGGGAGATCATGATGGCAACGAGGTCCTTGTCCGGCCACACATTGTAGACCGAGCCCCAGTAGCCGTGCCAGCCGTAAGATCCGGTACCCATATAATTAAAGACCGTATTGTAGTCAACCTGGACATTCATCATGTAGCCCCAGCCATGACCGTAAAGTCTGGTCCGCTGAGAGCCGATGTGGTTCTGGGTCATCAGGTGGATGGCGTTGGGGCTGAGAATCCGTCTGCCCTCCAGTTCCCCTTTATTACAGAGCATCTGGGCAAAGCGGAAATAGTCATAGACAGTGCCGTGAAGACCTGCCGCGATGTTATAGTATTTCCTGCAGTCGGCAAAGGCCAGCCTGGTGGTATCTGTACCCGGCACGTCCAGGTCATCCAGCCGCTCCATGGTGTCACAGGCAAAGACGGCGGGAATCCGGGACCAGACTGCCTGGTCAGGATAGAAGGTGGTCTCCTTCATGGCCAGGGGTTCAAATATATATTTCTTCAGGTAAGTGTTAAGGTCCAGGCCGGAGACCAGTTCCACGATCCGGCCTGCCACCAGGGAGGTCAGGTTGGAATATTCCCAGCGGCTTCCGGGCTGGGAGGCCAGGGGCATGTCAGCCAGCTGGTCCACCACCTGGCCCAGGGTCATGTCGAGGGGATGCATAGTATCGATGATGCCTGCCTCCCGGTATGCATTAGCACAGTAGACGCAGCCCGGGTGGCCGGTCTCGGCCGATTGGATGGAGACGATACCGGCGGTCATGGTCAGCAGGTCATGGATGGTAATTTCCCGGTTGGCAGAGGTCAGCCGGCCGGGAGCGTCCGGGTCAAAAACCTTCATGTCCCTGAAGCCGGGCAGGTAGTCTGTAATGGGGTCGGACATCATGACCCTGCCCTGGTCGAAAAGCTGCATGAGTGCCACGCCGCCTATGGTTTTTGACATGGAGGCCAGTCTGAAGATGGCATCCCTGGTCATGGGCTTTCCTTCGTCGGCCTTGCCGTAGGCCTTGAACTGAACGATCTTGCCATGGCGGGCTACCAGGGTTACCATGCCCTTCATAACTTTTTCCCGGATGGCCCTTTCCATCACATCATCGATATAACTTAAATTTTTAGAGGACATGCCGACCTCTTCCGGTATCCTTATCAGGCTGTCATACTTATCAGTCATGAATCATCTCTCCAATCTTATTAACTATTTATCTGTTTGTTTTTATTAAATCATTATAAAATGTTGTGAATCTTGTAAAACCTGGCCTACATAATTCTTGCCGGTGACAGGGCCACCGGCAAGTTTAAGATTTCTTATTATATTTAATCTCCTTTATCCTTATTCGCCTTTATAGTAGTCTACCTGGTCCTGGCGGATGACGCAGTCGTCGATGAAATTATATTCCAGGGTCTGCAGGCTTTCCGGGGCCTGGCCCTTTTCCACCCAGGCCATGAGGGCCGGCCAGGCTGAGGAATTCTTCACATTGGGGCCGGACCAGTCGAAGAGGGCATGGCCGGTTCTTTTTGACATGAAGATCCGCATGGTGTCGGCCAGATATTTATCTGAGGCGAAATAGGCCCGGGCCTTTTTGTAGTAGTCCCTGGTAATCTGGTTGGGAACCACATGGTCGCCGGTGCCGTGGGTGATGATCAGCTTGCCGCCTTTTAAGGCGAAGGCCCGGAGGTCAGCGTCATAGAAGAAATAATCGGCAAATTCTTTTTTGTTCTCCCGGTAGATCCGGTCAAACTCTTCATAGCTGCACTGGTTGATATCATAGTCCGGGTCCCTGGTCAGCCAGCGGATAAACTGGAGGGCAAAGGGGATGATGGAAAGAGATCCGTCATCATGGACCTTGAGATAACCGAACTTTCTGGGGCCTACGGGCCACTGGGTAATTTCCGGGCCGAAGCCGTAGGTGATGGGACTTCCGTCCAGCAGGACAGGACCGTTCCACATCCGAATCATGACTTTCAGGTCTTCTTCCGTGATGGGACCATCCTTGGTCTTGGTTCCGGGCAGGGAGGCCAGGAAGCGCTGCCAGTTGGGAGAAGTCAGGCTATAGGGTTCGGTGGCCGTGAAGTCTTCCATGCGGGCCAGGACATTGGCCGCCTTGTATTTCTCCACGGAGACATGGTGGGCTTCGTTGTGGATGACCACCGGGGCCCAGAGCAGGGCAAACATCAGGTCATAGTAATCGTAGAGGGGGCCGTCGGCCCAGAGACCATCGTAGTCCTGGGGATAGCGGACTGCCTCCACCACAGCCTGCCTGCCGCCGCCAGAGGTACCGTGCATGTAGCTCTTGTAGATGGGCCTTCCATAGACTGCCTCCACCACGGCCTTGGCCATCTGGGTCATGAGGTGGGTACCCTTGTGGGCCCAGTTCTCCATCAGGTCCCATTCCAGGTCTCCGTCTTTGGCAAAGCCCCAGCCGGAGTCTACAAAAGGACCGGTACCACCGTCATTGAGGGCGCAGGCGAAGCCATTCCTAATGGCCATGGGCCAGGTGGTCAGATTGACCGTCTGTTCCTTGTCCCAGGGGGTGGAAAGGTTGCTGCCGGCTCCGGCTATACCCATAAAGCGGCCGTTCCAGCGGACGGGAAACAAAATCTTCATCTCTGCCGTGTGCAGGTCTGAGATCCGGTGTTCCAGAGTAGCCATATAGAAACTCTGGACATTGGTCAGCCGGGGGCTGCCCTTCTCCTGGTAGGTCCCTTCCGGAAAATATTCTAATTTGATCAGGAAAAGGTCAGACCAGGGCGCTAAGGCCTGGCGGATCCGGTCAGCCGTACAGCGTTCCCTGAGACCGGGTGCCTCAGGGACCTGTGACAGATCCATCCAGTTATAGAGCGGCTCTGAAAACCAGTTCTCCTTACTTCCTTTAAAAAATTCCCATTTTCCCTTTCCCATGAAGCACCATCCCCAACTCTTTATGTCACGTGAATTCTGTCAGTAGATATTAATAGTAAATGTCATTATACTCCAATCTTATTATAGCAAGGGGTGGGGTAAAAAGTGGCAATATACAGGACAATATCTGGGGAATATGGCACAGGCCCGGGGCTGGCTGCCGTTAGACCGACGACTGGCCTGAGCCCTGACTGGCCGATTTTCCCCGGCAGTTCTTTTTATTCTTGCCCCATCTGTTGACACAGGGGAAGAGAGAGTTGTAGAATAAGATGTTATCATTTAAAATATAAAGTTACAGTGATTTCCTTTTTGGGAGTCATCTGTGAAAGACCATAGAAAGGCCCGGCCTGGCCGGAATAAGAAGGGTGTTGTAATTATGCGAGATGGCAGATTGGGAAAAAGAAAGAATTATTGGAAAATGGCATGCCTGTCCTTATGTCTGACGGCATCAGTCCTTTTTGGCGGGTGTTCCTCCGCCTCCGGCGGCGGGGCTGCCGGGACCGGGACTGAGCAGCAGCAGGAGGCCAAGGCCTCTTCCGGGGATGCTGGTGCAGGAAGCCTGGCCTCCGACCTGGTCCAGGAGGCGGACAAGGCCCCCCAGATCAGTGGTCTTGATTATCTTGGCACTATGAAGCTGGACTATGCAGACTGCTTTGATGTCCATTATTACCAGGGCGGCTATGCCCTCATTGATGTCCATGACGACACCCGTTACCTGGTCGTACCGGAGGGGGAGACCGCTCCTGAGGGTCTGGATGCCGGAATTGTTGTAATCTCCCAGCCCCTGAAAAATATTTACCTGGCAGCCACGGCTGTCATGGCTGAGTTTGTTTCCATAGATGCTCTGGACGCTATCCGTATGTCCTCCATCAAAGCGGAAGACTGGACTTTCGACGAGCCTAAAGAGGCCATGGAAAAGGGGAATATCGTCTATGCCGGTAAATACAGTGAGCCGGATTATGAACTGATGCTGGAAGAGGGCTGTGACCTGGCCATCGAGTCGACCATGATCTACCACAACCCGGAGGTCAAGGAGATGATTGAGGAGTTGGAAATCCCGGTTTTCGTGGACCGGTCCAGTTATGAGGAGAATCCCCTGGCCAGGACAGAGTGGATCAAGCTCTACGGAGTCCTGACAGGCAGGGAGGCAGCGGCAGAGGCTTTCTTCGAAGATCAGAAGGGCAAGATTGCCGCCCTTGACGATTTCACCAATACGGAGAAGATCGTGGCCTTTTTCTACATAGCCCAGGACGGCAGGGTGGTTGTCCGCAGCAGTGACGACTATGTGCCGGCCATGATCGAGATGGCCGGAGCCAGATACATTTTCAAGGACCTGGCCAGTGCCACCAACAATGCCTCCATCCCCATGAGTGTGGAAGAGTTTTACAATGTGGCAGAGAACGCCGACATTATCATTTATAACGGAAGTATCGACGGGTCGGTTACTACTATGAAGCAGCTGACGGAGAAGAACCCTGTTCTTGCCAATATGAAGGCGGTGAAAGAAGGTAATTGCTGGGTGACCGGAAGCTCCATGTACCAGAGGACGGATGTGGTCGGTGACCTGATCATGGATTTCCATAAGATTTTTACGGAAGAGGATCCCCAGGACCTGCAGTTCATCTCCAGATTGAGGTAGTAAAATGTCAGAAGAAATAAAAAAAGAAGAGCAGTTCCAGTCCAGCTACCACGCGGAGAATTTTAAGAGAAGAAGCCGCTATATCGCAGTTTTCGCAGGACTGGCCCTGGCCTTTTTCGCCATTACAGTAATCAATATCAACAGTGGTAATGTCCATATTCCGATCCCCAGGATCATACAGATCCTATTTACCAAGAGCGGGTCGGTCAAGGAGGTCAATATCATCTGGAAGATCAGGCTGCCAAGAATCCTTATGGCGGCACTCCTGGGCGGGGCCCTGTCCCTGTCCGGTTTCCTCCTGCAGACCTTCTTTGAGAATCCCATTGCCGGGCCCTTTGTGCTGGGTATCTCCTCGGGAGCCAAGATGGTGGTTGCCATGGTAACCATCCTCATGCTGGGTCAGATGATGACCGTGTCTTCTTACACCATGATCATCGCGGCTTTTCTGGGATCCCTCATGTCCGTGGGATTTATTCTGGCGGTCTCCAGGCGGATTTCCAACATGGCAGCCCTCCTGGTCGCCGGTATCATGATCGGTTATATCTGTTCAGCGGTAACAGATTTTATCATCACCTTTGCCGATGACTCGGATATCGCCAACCTTCACAACTGGTCCCAGGGAAGCTTTTCCGGCATGAGCTGGGCCAATGTGGGTATCGGCGGTGTCACTGTCCTGGTGACCTTTGCCCTGGTTATGATGCTGTCCAAGCCCATCGGCGCCTATCAGCTGGGAGAACACTATGCCCAGAGTATCGGTGTAAATATCAAGTTTTTCCGGGTGGCCCTGATTGTTCTGTCCAGTCTGCTTTCTGCCACAGTGACAGCTTTCGCCGGCCCCATTTCCTTTGTGGGAATCGCCGTGCCCTTCCTGATCAAGAATGCTTTTGGCACCTCCAAACCCCTGGTGATTATCCCGGGTACTTTCGTGGGCGGGGCAGTATTCTGTATGTTCTGCGACCTGATTGCCCGGCTGGCCTTTGCGCCTTTAGAGCTTAATATTTCTACGGTAACCTCCATCTTTGGTGCCCCCATTGTCATATTTATGATGATCAGAAGAAGGGGCGGACGATGAGAGGCCGGCCGCAAACCAGACGGTGGCCGCAAACCAGATGGAGGCTGCAAACCAGACAGTGGCTGCAGACCGTGATACAGATGATGGGCTCCGGCAGAGGAGCGGACTTAGACCAGAGGAGGGAAATGGGATGACCAGCAAGTCTTACCTGACCATGGATAATCTGTCCGTCGGCTATAACGGCAAGCCGCTGATATCCGACATTTGCATTGATATAAAAAAGGGAGAGATCGTCACCCTGATCGGCCCCAACGGAGCCGGCAAATCGACCATATTAAAAAGTATTACCAGACAGCTGCAGATCATTGGCGGCAAGGTGATTTTTGACCAGGCCAACCTGCACAGTATGAGTTATAAGGACCTGTCCACCAGGATGGCTGTGGTCCTGACAGAAAGAATCAAAACAGAACTTTTGACCTGCCATGACATTGTGGCCTCCGGCCGCTATCCCTACACGGGGCGTCTGGGCGTCCTCTCGAGGGAGGACGAACAGAAGGTGGACGAAGCCCTTATGGCTGTCCATGCCATCGAATTGGGCCCCCGTGACTTTAATGCCATCAGTGACGGTCAGAAGCAGCGGATTCTCCTGGCCAGGGCCATCTGCCAGGAACCGGAGATCATCATTCTGGATGAGCCTACCTCCTTCCTGGATATCCGTTATAAACTGGAGCTTCTAACCATCCTGACCCGGATGGCCAAGAAGAATGGGATTACCGTCATTATGTCCCTCCATGAGATCGATCTGGCCGAGAAGATTTCGGATAAGATCATCTGTGTCAAGGGCGATCATGTAGCCTATTATGGCACACCGGAGGAGATCTTTGAGGAGGAGACCATCCGGGACCTTTACGGCCTGGATAACGGCTTTTTTGATCCGGTTTTCGGCAGTATCGAGCTGGCCCGGCCCGAGGGACCGGTCAAAACCTTTGTCCTGTCTTCCGGTGGGACGGGAATCCGGGTTTTCCGCAAGCTGCAAAAAGAAAACCGGCCTTTTGCGGCAGGGATACTTTACCGCAATGATATCGATTATGAGCTGGCCCGGCTCCTGGCCTCGGAGTTGGTGACGGAAGAGCCCTTCCTGCCCTTGTCCGATGAGGCGGTCAGCAGGGCTAAGGACCTGATCTGCCAGTGTGATGAGGTGATTTGTGCCGGAGTTGAGATCCGGGGCATCAATGCCAGACTCCAGGAGCTGATAGACCTGGCCAGGGACCAGGGCAAGCTGGTGGAAATGTAATTTACAAACAGATGTATTTTTAATAGAATGATAAAAGTAATTTGAATTGAAATAGAATAAATCAGGAGGACCCGATGAATATTGTTTGTTTAGATTTAGAAGGAGTATTGGTACCGGAGATCTGGATCGCATTTTCCAAGGCGAGCGGAATTCCGGAGCTGAAAAGGACCACCAGGGATGAGCCGGATTATGACAAGCTGATGAACTGGCGGCTGGGTATTCTGAAGGAGCATGGCCTGGGTCTCAAGGAAATCCAGGAGACCATCGCGACTATCGATCCCCTGCCGGGGGCCAGGGACTTCCTTGATAAGCTCCGGTCCATGACCCAGGTGATCATCATCAGCGATACTTTCACCCAGTTTGCCAAACCGCTTATGGAGAAGCTGGGCTGGCCTACACTTTTCTGCAACAGCCTTGAAGTTGCAGAGAACGGGGAGATCACCGGTTTTAAAATGAGGATTGAGAATTCCAAATACGCTACAGTCAAGGCGCTTCAGTCTATCGGTTATGACACCATCGCTTCCGGTGACAGCTTTAACGACCTGGGCATGATCAAGGCCAGCAAGGCGGGCTTCCTTTTCCGTTCTACTGACCAGATCAAAAAGGATTATCCCCAGTTCCCTGCCTATGAAGATTTTGACGACCTTCTGGCAGCCATTGAGAAGGTGCTTGATTAAATGGGAAAAACATTATATCTGGAATGTAATTCCGGTATTAGCGGTGACATGGTAGTGGCAGCCCTGCTGGACCTGGGAGCCTCTGAGGACAAGATGAGGACGGTCCTTGCCAGCCTGCCCCTGACAGGTTTCCGGGTGGAGGTCTGCCGGGTGAAAAAGAATGGCCTGGACTGCTGTGATTTCAATGTCATCCTCGATGAGGATATGGAGAATCATGACCATGACATGGCCTATCTCTACGGCCATCTGGAAAATGAGGCCCCTGGGAACAGCCATGGGCACGACCATAGCCATGGGCATAACCACAGTCATGAGCAAGGCCAGGTCCAGGAGCATAGCCATGGGCACGACCATAGCCATGGGCATAACCACAGTCATGAGCAAGGCCAGGTCCAGGAGCATAGCTATGGGCACGCCCATAGCCATGAGCATGAGCATAGCCATGACCATGGGCATAACCATAATCACATCCACGATCATAGTCATGGGCATGACCATAGTCATCATGTCCACAGGGGCATGAAGGAGGTCATGGCTATTATTTCCGCAGCTTCCATGACCGAGGGGGCCAGAGCCCTGGCCGGCCGCATCTTTGGAATCATTGCGGAGGCGGAGGCCCAGGCCCATGGAACCACTGCCGACAAGGTTCATTTCCACGAGGTGGGGGCAGTGGATTCTATCGTGGATATTGTGGCGGCGGCAGTCTGCCTGGATGATCTGCAGATTACAGATACCGTTATCACGGGCATCAGCGAAGGATCCGGCACGGTGAGATGTGCCCACGGCATCCTCTCTGTACCTGTTCCTGCCGTGGCGGCCATCAGTAAAGACCATCAGCTGCCTATCCGGATGACCGGAAGACAGGGAGAATTGATCACACCTACCGGAGCCGCCATAGCGGCGGCCATCTGCACGAGCCACAACTTGCCCGACCCCTTGATCATTACAGGGTCAGGTATGGGAGCCGGGAAAAGGGCCTATGAGATTCCCAGTATCCTGAGAGCCTTTCTCCTGAAAGAGGAAGAGACAGGGCTCAGGAATGGGGAAGAAGGCCGGGAGGACCGGGTCTGGAAGCTGGAGACCAATGTGGATGATTGCAGCGGTGAAGATCTGGGCTATGTCATGGAAGAACTCTTCAAAGCAGGGGCCAGGGATGTCTTCTACAGTCCCATATACATGAAGAAAAACAGGCCCGGCATCCTTTTGTCGGTCCTTTGTATGGAGGAGGACGTAGGCCGGTTGGAGCAGATCATTTTCCAGGAGACCACGACCATAGGAATCAGGCGCTGCCCTTATGAGCGCACTATCCTGCCCAGGAAAAAAGGACTTGTACAGACTGACTGGGGAGAGGTCGAGGTTAAGATCTGTACTCTGCCTGACGGCAGGGAAAGAGTATATCCGGAATATGAGAGCGTCTGCGGACTGGCCCGGACCCGGGGAGTCAGCAGAAGAGAAATACTGGAAAAGTTGTAGGATTTATGCATTGACTTTTCAGGGCAGCCGGCCGTATCGAAGAGTTTTGTAAGGCGGGACGGGCCGGGACCTTGTCCGGGCTGGGACAGATGATCATAAGGAGGTAAAAAATATGGCAATTGTTCTACAGGTGGGCCTGTTGGTCCTGGGATTTGTTATGCTGATTAAAGGGTCAGACTGGTTTGTGGACGGGGCCGCGGGTATAGCCGGCAGGCTGGGAATCCCGGAGCTGGTAATTGGTCTTACCATAGTTGCCATGGGGACCAGTGCCCCGGAGGCGGCGGTAAGTATCTCGGCGGCCATCAAGGGCAACGCCGATATTACCATAGGTAATGTGCTGGGCAGCAATATCCTGAATGTCCTGGTTATTC
>CAMOZD010000022.1 GCA_946630645.1 uncultured Lachnospiraceae bacterium | reverse complement strand
TATCCGGATAATTGGGATGGGCGGCATGGGCTCCATCCACTGACAGGTAACAGGCCTTAGCCAGTCCTTCAAAGGCCTGGTCAGGTCCGGTCCCGGCTGAAAAGGCAATCCGGCGGATAAGACCGGTCAGCAATTCAGAGTCTGCCCCCGACCTGGACATACTGCCCACTTCCTCATGGTTAAAAAGACCAATCAGGTTGATACCCTTGGTCCGCTCCCCCTCCACCAGAGCCTCCAGCAGGGCTGAGACTGAGACCAGATTGTCAAGTCTGGGGCTCAGCAGGAGTTCATTTTCCAGGCCGCACAACTGGGGCGGATCAAAATTATAAAGATTCAGATCGTAGGTCAGGATCTCTGAAGCTGCCACCCCAATTTCCCCCGCCAGGAAGTGGAGGAAGTCCTCTTCCGACCAGCCGCCGCCTGCCAGTCCTGTCAGAGGCATCAGCTCTTTCTGCCGGTCGATCTTCCATCCGTCGTTGGCATTTCTGTTCATGTGAATGGCCAGACCCGGGATCACGGCCAGGGGCCGCTCACTGTCATAATAAGAAACGATGGGGTGGAAGGCATCCTCCCCCTTTCTCACAATCATTCCCGACAAGCCCAGGGGCCTGTCAAACCAGGTGTGGTCCATCATCCCTCCGTAGACCTCCACATTGAGTTGGGCACAGCCCATATTCTTGAAGGAGGGCTTACCTTTTAACTTAAAACAGGGCTGGTCAACGTGGGCAAAGGCCATCCGCAGGGATGCCATGGGCTTCCTGCCCATTCCCCGGCTAAAGGCAAAAAGAACATCCGGGAAGGGCTTGATGAAATATCTGCCTCCTGGCTCAGTCACAAAATCAGAATCCATGGCCAGCTCCTCAAAGCCGGCTTCTTTTAAATAGTCCGTGGCAAAACGGACCAGCTGTACCGGCGATGTGCCGGCCAGCAGACATTTTTGTAATGTATCCATCAGGTCTCCTTTTCAAATCATGGCAATCATGTTAAAATGTGATAGCTATTATTTTCTAGATTGAGGGAGGATCAGCCCATGTTTTCCATGGAAATAACCGACATACCCGGTTTTATGAATCATCTCCTCTGCAAAGATACCTTTGACCGTTTTCTCACTATCGAAGCCGTCATCCGCATGGGGGTCACCTACCAGATCGACGGAAGCTGGAACAAGGATTTCTTTGACAGCGGGGACATACCCCAGGACAGTTATTGCTCCTGGATGGAGGTCAGACCCAGAGTGTATCATATCGTCAGAGGCCACAGACTGCCCGCTTCTATGAAGGTGATCCTGACCCTGCCCGAGGCTTCCCTCGACCAGCTTTTCGGACTGCCGGACCAGGGGGAATTCCGGGATGCGGTCAGCGGAGTCCACCTCAACATTCTCTACAATCCAAAGAGTCTCCGCATCAGTTCAGGTATGGCCGGCCACAGTTTTAACATGGACCGGAGACCGGAACAGATTGCAGACGACGCCCTCAGGGGCTTTTTGAAAAAAAAGGGGATCTGCTGACAGCCGGCCCTCCATCCTTAAGATGATGGTCCGGAACAGGTCGCGGATCCCTTTATGGTTTTCGTGAAAGGACCAGGGATCCCAACCGGGACCGATCCTATTTTTTCAGCATCTCCAAGGCCTTCTGCAGCTGCTTGTCATCCTTCTCAGAGTCAAGAGCGGCCTTCTTTTCTTCATCGGTCATCTCCACGGTCACATCAGGCTCAATTCCCAGCTCATGAATGCAGTCTCCTTTAGGAAGATAATACTTGGCTACTGTAAATTTCACTGCCGTTCCATCAGAGAAGGGGAAAATATTCTGAACGATACCCTTTCCGAAGGTTTTGGTTCCCACAATCCGGGCCTTGCCATAGTCTCTCAGGCATCCGGTCATGATCTCCGAGGCACTGGCCGTATTCTCATTGACCAGAATCACAACAGGCACTTCCACATTATCGGAGGACTTACTCTTATAGTCTGTCCTGCCGCCATTCTTGTCCTGGATGTAAACCAACAGGTCTCCTTTGGGAATAAACTCTGAACACATATCCACGCAGGTGTCCACCAGGCCGCCTCCGTTATCTCTCAAATCCAGAATCAGGCTGGTCATACCCTGGCTGGTCAGGTCATCGAGCGCCTCCTTGAACTTACCGGCTGTATTATCGATAAACTGGGTCACCTCGATGTAGCCAATCTTGCCTTCCTTCATCTCATAGGACACCGTATCGATCTCAATCTTTGACTTCTTTACGGTAAATTCCAGTTCCTGACCCTCTCTGAAAATTTTGAGATCCGCTGTCTCCCTGTCTTTTCGTTTAATCTCCATGACTACCTCTGTCAGCTCCATGTCTTTGGTATCACGGTCATTGACAGAGACGATATAATCTCCCGGCTCCAGTCCTGCCTCAGCGGCAGGGGTATTCTTAAAAACGCCCTCAATCAGGGTGTAGCCGGTACTGGGATCCTTGGTTACTGTGACGCCGATTCCCTGGTATTCCCCGGAATCTTCTTCCATAAGCTGTTTATAACTATCCTCGGTGTAATACTCTGCATATTGATCATCAAGACCCCTGATGTAACCCTTGTATATTCCGTCACGCATCTTGTCCTGGTCTATCTCATCCAAGTAGTAACCATTAATATACTGTTCAAGCAGGCCGAGCTTATTCACGACCTCCTCCTTGTTAAGACCTGATGATTCTGCACTGGCAGAGGGACTCTGGAGCATCTTGCCCACGGCAAAACCGACAGTCATAGAAGCGGCAACCAGCAGGATAAGAAATAGAAAGACCGGCTTTCTGCTCGTCTTTTTTCTCTTTGAGGCAGAAGCATGAAAATCCCCGCTGCCGGAGAATCCCTCTTCTCCGGACCCGGAGTCATTTTCTGACAAATATGCCTTCACATGCTCTCTTCTCAAATCTTTCTTACTTTCTTCCATTATGTTTCCTCCTAAACTATTTACTCTCCCCCCGCACCCGGGCCCGGCCGGACAAAGTCTCCGTCAGGAGCCAGGCAAAAAAGCCTCCCGTCAGCAGAAATGTCGGCGGAAGGCTTCATGAATCAATAACCACTGTTCTCCATATATTTCATATACTTCACCACCATCAGGGCAATCTTGAACGTGATGGCATCCTCGAAAACCCTCAGGTCCAGACCGGTGCTTTTCTGCAGCTTATCCAGCCTGTAAACCAGGGTATTCCGGTGAATATACAGCTGTCTTGACGTCTCTGAGACATTGAGATTGTTCTCGAAAAACTTGTTGATGGTCTGCAGGGTCTCATCATCAAATTCATCAGGAGACCGGCCTTCAAAGATTTCCCGGATGAACATCTTGCAGAGAGGAAGGGGCAGCTGGTAAATCAGCCGGCCAATTCCTAAGCTGCTGTAGGCTATGACATTCTTTTCCGGATAGAAAATCCGTCCCACATCCATGGCCATCTTGGCCTCCTTGTAAGATCTGGAAACTTCCTTAATCTCACTGACAACGGTACCAAAGGATACATGGACCATGGTCACCGCCTCAGTATTGAGCATATCAACAATCCCCTGGGCCGTCTTCATCAGGTCGTCTGCCGACTCCCCGTTCTTCACCTCCCGGACCAGGATAATATTTTTCTCATCAACAGCAGTGATGAAATCCCTGGTCTTGGAAGAAAAGATACTCCGGATGGTCTCAAAAGCATTATTATCCCTGTCATTCTGGGTTTCCACGATGAACACACAGCGCTTGACATCCGTCTCTATATGCAGCTTCTTGGCCCTGTTGTAAATATCCACCAGCAAAAGATTGTCAAGAAGCAGGTTCTTGATAAAATTATCCTTGTCAAACCTCTCCTTATAAGCAACCAGCAGATTCTGGATCTGGAAAGCTGCCATCTTTCCAATCATATAGACATCATCAGTCTCGCCCTTTACCAGGACAATGTACTCCAGCTGGTTATCATCAAATACTTTAAAAAACTGGTATCCCTGGAGAACCTGGCTCTCCGCCAGAGATTCAGCGAAAACCAGGACTGCCTCCTTATATTCTTCCACCGCATCAAGTGTTGATGCCAGCGGCTTCCCGTCAGTATCCATGACACAAAGATCAATCCGGGTGATGGCCTTGATCCCGTCTATCGTGTCCTGCAAGATCTGGTTTGAAATCATAGTTTAACTCCCCGTCCTTCCGTAACATATCCATATACAATACCTGACCGGGTCTTCCCCAAAAACAACCCCTGTCAGGTTTACAAAAAATCCACAATTCTATAATATTTCGTCCCCTATATTTTAATACATATTGTCCAAAAATAAAAGAGGAAATGTAGGGAAATTTACCTTAAAAGATTAAATAATTGTAAAAAACTACATACATATGGAATCATTTACCAAGAACAATTATACAATTTACATAGTTTCCAAATAAGCTGCCCCAAATTAATATAATCAGACAGGCCAAATCCTGTCTTAAAAAAAGAAAGACCTGCCCGGGCCCTGGTCCCAAAAGCAGGTCTCTTTTATCTTCCTATTCTGAATCTGTATCAAAGCTGAAGAAGCCTTCTTGCGGATCATCAGACTCATCTGAGTCGGAGGATTCATCGCCGCCGGACTCACTGTCTGACGAATCATTACTGTCGCTGTCTGACGAATCACTGCTCTCACTGTCTGACGAATCACTGCTGTCCCTGTATTCATCCTGGGGAATCAGCTCGTCCATCTCCTCGTACTCATCCTCATCCACATTATAGTCTGTGTTGGTGATTTCCGGTACGTCCACACTGTCCGTGCCGATCCGGATCTGGATATCCGCCGATGTTGCAAAGCTGTCCACAGTCTCTATCTCCGCATTGGGGAAGTATTCCAGCAGGTCTTCCCCGATGCCATCCTCCGTCACCCTGATAACTGTCGTGGAAATGGGGCCTTCGTCCTGGTAGTTGTCGACCAGGGTAATGGTGTAGCCTTCCGACTCCAGATAGTCGCGCCACTCTCCGGCCAGGCCGCTGACATAGGCGGCATTATAAAGCTCAATGGAAAGATTCCTGGAATCATCTTCCTCACCCGTATCGCTGCCGTCTGACTGGGATGACACGCTGGCTGCTGAGGATGATCCGAACTCCTGGGACTTCTTCATCAAGGCTGCAATCTGCAGCTGGATCTTCTGGGAATCAAGATTAAATACTCCGTCACTCTCTCCGCCCTGCATGATTCTTACTGTGACCGCCTCCGCCGTCAGACTGCCAATCTTATCTGCCTTTGATGTTATATTCTCCTGTCCCTGGCTGCTACAGAGCCTGGTGTAGGCTTCCAGGACATTTCCCCTCTTCTTACCCAGGGAAAGCTGGTTAAAAAATTCTTCAAAGTAGGCGGCGGATGCCTCAAGGCGGTTGGATTCCTCCTGGGCCGTCCCATCAAGATGGGTGATGAGGACTACTGCCTCCTCACCGGTCAGGGCACGGTCTCCCTTGTCGAGAAGCTGCAGCTGACCTGCGCCGTCCCTGTAGGACATAACCTCGGAGAGGTTGTACTTGACCGGCTGGCCGGCATCGAGCACCTCACTGAGATTATCTTCACTGATCACGTCATAGCCGGCGATGTCCATGCCTGTCATATCAGAGATAATCTCTGTGAGCAGGTCATAGCGGTCCTGGCCGAACATACGGCACAGATCTAAAAAGTTCAGCGTACCTTTTGCCTTGGGGTACTTCTCCCTGATCTCCTTAAGGACCGATGTGCTGACAGAAACCTGGGCATTGGACGGGATGAGAATCACATCCATGGCCCGTGTCGTCTTATTATACATGTCAAGGGCTATGTATTCCCTCATGTTATCCCTGCTGTCCACATAGACCAGGGTCGTCTCTATATCAGAAACATCAACGAGTTCCTGCTCTGTTGTATCATCTGCCTTGGGCTGGGTCGTGTCCGCTTCCTTAAGCCCTTGTCTTAAGTCGTAGGTGGAACCTGTCAGATAGTAGGTCACCCCCTCAAAGGAAACAAGGGCGATCACGGCCATCAGGCCTGCAACAACGATTAACTTTATCAGCAATGAGAAAAAACTTCCTATGGGATTTTTCATGCCTGCCTCCTCTATTCACATTAACTATTATCCTGGCTGACAAAATCTCCAGTATAAACACTCATCTAATGAGTATAGCAAAGTTCCTTTTTTCATTCAAGATAAAAAATCTTTTCTTTTGCGGCCGTCCAAACCTTATTATTCCCCCGGCGGACCCTGGCGGAGCAATTACTGCCTAGAGTTCCCTGGTCTCCTGTATCAGCCAGTCTGCTTCCTGGTCACTGAGATAGGGCAGGAGGGCCTCTCTCACCCGGCGGTGATAATCATTGATCCACTGGCGCTCCCTGGCAGACAGGCGGTCGGCCAGGATAGCCTCCCTGTCAAAGGGAACCAGGGTGAGGGGCTCGAAACAGAGAAACTGTCCGTAGCCTCCCAGAATATCCTTCCTGCAGACAATCAGGTTCTCAAGCCGGATGCCGAACTTGCCCTCCAGATAGATTCCCGGTTCATCGGAAGTGATCATACCCTCCTCGAAAATGCATTCCTCCCCAACTTCGCCTGTCTTCCGGTAGCGGAAGGCATTGGGACCCTCATGGACACTGAGCAGATAACCCACGCCGTGGCCGGTCCCGTGATTGTAATCCAGTCCCCGCTCCCAGAAGGGTTCCCGGGCCAGGCCGTCCAGGCTCCGGCCGGTGCAGCCATGGAGGAAGCGGGCCGAAGCCAGGTCTGCGTGGGCCCGCAGAACCAGGGTATACATTTCCTTCTCCTCCTCTGTGAGAGAACCCAGAGCTATGGTTCTGGTAATATCTGTGGTCCCCTGCAGATAGTGGCCGCCGGTATCCGCAAGGACAAAGCTTTCCGGTCTCAGTAAAACATCGGTGCCGGCGGTGGCAGAGTAATGTACGATGGCCCCGTGGTCCTTGTAGGCGATGATGGGGTCAAAGCTGGGCTCAAGATAGTCCGGGTCCCTTCTGCGAAGGTCTTCCAGATAGGCTGCGGCGCTGAGTTCTGTGGGTCTCTCCCCTGCCTCAGGCTGCTTTTTAAGCCAATATATAAATCTGGTAACAGCCAGCCCGTCTTTCAAGTGGGCTGTGCGCATATTTTCCACTTCCACCGGATTCTTTATGGCCTTCATCAGGCTGGTCGGGTCCGGGGCAGCCAGGACCTTAACCCCCTCCCCCAGCCGGGAGGCCAGGGCCGCATTAACCGTGGCTTCATTGTACTGAAGGCTGGTTCCGCCGCCAAGGCCGGCCAGATCATCATAGATAGTCCCATAACTGCGGATCCGGATTCCCTCCCGCTCCAGCTTCTCCTTCAGGCCGGAGGGCAGGCAATCCTGGACATACCAGAAGGCCTCACTCTGACTGAGAAGAAAGTAGCCCAGGACCACCGGGGTGGATTTCACATCATTTCCTCTCACATTAAGAAGCCAGCAGATATCCGTCAGAGAGGCCAGAAGCAGATAATCCGCCTTGCCCTCTATGGCCTTCCTGACCCGGGCCAGCTTGTCAGTCCGGCTCTCCCCTGCGTAGGCAAGATCCAGCTCCCAGACCGGCTGGGAGCTTAAGGCCGGTCTGTCGGTCCATATCTGACCAGCCAGGTCAAGATCCATACGGACTGTCACACCCTGCGGCTCCAGAAGTTCCCGCAGCTTCCTGGCCCGGCTCTCCATGAGGCAGCGGCCGTCAAAGGCCAGAACCTGCCCCTTTTCCATATGGTCCTGCAGATATTCTTCAAGGGTTGGCACCTGGGGCTGTCTCTCCTTCATCAGACCGATTCCTGTCCCGGCAAGCTGGTCCCTGGCCTGGAGAAAATAGCGGCCGTCGGTCCACAACCAGGCCTCAGCGGCAGTTACCAGCAGGGTTCCGGCAGAACCCGTAAAACCGGATATGTATTCTCTGGTTTTAAAATAGTCTCCCACATATTCTGATCCGTGGAAATCCCCTGTGGGAATCAGACAGGCATCCACCTGCTTTTCTTTCATGCAGGCCCTAAGCCTGACAAGCTCTTCTCTCATTTTCACACCACCTAAATCGATATTTTTATAATTAAACAGCAAGCCGCAGGACCTGTCCCGGGGTCTTCCCCACCTGCAAACCGGGTCTTACCAGCGGTCCTGCCGTTTCTTTCCTAACTTGTATTACAAATAAAGTGTACCACAAATCCCCCCGTTAGTCATAAAAAATACTGACGGGGGGATTATATGCAAAAGCACTTTATGACGTGAGAAGACTAAAGAATGTCTTCCATACTTTTAATACCTATAGCTATGGTGGACAGGTTGTGGAGCAGGGCCGACCTGGTGGGAGCCATAATGCCCAGCACGCCCAGAAGGATGAGACTTGAATTAATACCGACGATGATCCGGTAGTTTTTCTGGATCCTGCGGATCAGACCGTCACTGATCTGCTTCAGGGTGACAATCTCAAAAAGGCTTTCCGCCCCGATGGTAATATCGGCCACCTCCCTGGCCAGTTCTGCCCCGTCTCCGATGGCAATACCCACATTCGCCGCCGATAAAGCCGGGGAATCATTGATACCGTCCCCAACCATCATCACCTTGCGGCCCCTGTCTCTCTCAGTCTGGACAAAGGCAGCCTTATCCTCCGGTAATACTTCCGCATAGAATTCATCGACACCCACCTTGCCCGCAATGGCTGCCGCGGTCCGGAAGCTGTCCCCGGTCATCATAACGATCTTGGACAGTCCGCAATCCCTCAACTGGCCGACAGCCTCCCGGGCCTCCTGGCGGATGGGGTCTTCTATGCAGATTACCGCTGCCAGCTTACCATCTATGGCCAGGTAAAGATGGGAATACTCCTCCGGCAGGGTCTTAAAAAGTTCCTCTTTCCCTCCAGGAATCTGACATGCCTCATCCTCAAAGACAAAATGGTAGCTGCCGATCACCGCCCGTTTCTCACCGATGGTGGTGGCGATGCCATGGGCTACAATATACTCAACCTTAGAGTGCATCTCCTCGTGGTTCAGTCCTTTTTCCTCCGCCGCATCTACCACGGCCTTGGCGATGGAATGGGGAAAATGCTCCTCTAAGCAGGCAGAGATCCGCAGGAGCTCATCCTCGTCCTCCCCGTTAAAGGAGAATACCCTGGCCACCCTGGGCCGGGCCTTAGTCAGGGTCCCTGTCTTGTCAAAGACTATGGTATCCGCCTCGGCCACCGCTTCTAAAAACTTGCCGCCCTTGACCGTAATCCTGTGCTGGCCGGCCTCCCGGATCGCCGAGAGGACAGAGATAGGCATAGCCAGCTTTAGAGCACAGGAGAAATCTACCATAAGGACCGACAGAGTCCTGGTCGTATCCCGGGTCAGCAGGTAGGTCAGACCGGTTCCCGCAAAGGTGTAGGGTACCAGCCTGTCTGCCAGATGTTCCGCCTTACTCTCCAGATTGGATTTCAGTTTTTCTGAGTCCTCAATCATTGTGACTATCTTTTCATAGCGGCTGTCACCGCTGCTTTTCACTTCTATGAGCAGCTCTCCCTCTTCCACCACCGTTCCGGCATAAACCGTCAGTCCCCGGCACTTGCGGACCGGCAGGGATTCCCCGGTAAGAGAGGCCTGGTTGACCATGGCCTCCCCGGCCAGGACAGTACCGTCAAAGGCAATGACATTACCCATGTGGATCAATACCTGGTCCCCGGTTTTAATCTGAGTGTAGGGCACAAGGACATCCTGACCATCCTGCCTTCTCCAGACCTTATCCACATTGAGAGACATGATCCGGGCCAGGTCGCCCACTGATTTCTTATGGGTCCACTCTTCCAGA
>CAMOZD010000021.1 GCA_946630645.1 uncultured Lachnospiraceae bacterium | reverse complement strand
AGGATTTCTGTCTCCGTCGTTATGGCCTTTCCCAGGTTCAGGGAGGTCTGGACCAGGTTCTCCAGGGCAAAGCTCATTTTCTGGACTCCGGCAGGCAGATTAAGAAGAGCCGCCAGCAGTCTGGTAGAACTTTCTGCCGTCAGTACCCGGCTGTTAGCGGGCCGGATTTCCGGCAAGAAGCTGGCATTCACCTGGTCATCTGTTAGGATATATTCTTTTCTGAATATCTGTCTGAGGTCCTTGACCAGCCGGTCGATCTCAGAGATATCATCTTTTCTGGCCAGGATGTCGGCAGAGGCCCTGCCAGGAATTACATTATCGGCTGTGCCGCCGCTGATGCTGATGATCCGGATGGGGATTTCTTTCTGCAGATAGTGGAGGAGCCTGCCTATGAGAAGGATGGCATTTCCCCGGCCCTTATCGATCTCCATGCCGGAGTGGCCGCCCTTGAGACCGCTGATTTCCAGTGTGGCACAGATTCCGGAAGCGTCCTCCCTTTCCAGGGGAAGGTGGGTAGTAAGGGTCAGGCCTCCGGCACAGGACACCATAAACTGTCCCTCTTCCTCCGAGTCCAGATTGATCATCCGCCGGCCCTTGAGGACAGACATATCCAGGGCTGCAGCCCCCAGCATACCCACTTCTTCATCTGTGGTGAAGACACATTCCAGGGGTGGGTGGGGGAGGTCATCCCTGTCGAGGATGGCAAGCATGTAGGCCACGGCTATGCCGTCATCACCACCCAGGCTGGTGCCCCGGGCAGAAATCTGGCCGTCCCTGACCTGCAGATGCAATCCTTCTTTCTGGAAATCAATCCCATAGTCCGGCTCGCAAGCGCAGACCATGTCCATGTGACCCTGGAGAATCACCGGGTCAAGCTGTTCATAGCCCGGGCTGCCCTGCTTTTTGATGATGACATTGCCATAGTCATCCTGAAGGTAATCAAGCTGTCTGTCCCGGGCAAAACCGGCCAGATAGTCACTGATCATAGCCGTGTTTCCGCTGCCGTGGGGAATACCGCAGATCTCTTCAAAGTAGCTAAAAACTAATTCCGGTTTTAAATCAGCAAGTATATTCATGTCGTATCTCCTTGGTTTTAATTTGCTCCAGGATCAGCCTGGTTGTAAAGGGCAAGATTACACTCCTCTTTACTGATGCTCTTTTGCTCACCAGTCAGAGGGTCTACCTGCACAAAATGTTCTTCTGTAAGATTACCCGTATCATCCTGCTTGCCATAGCTATAGTAGAAGCAGCCGTCAGCAAAACTATTGGTCAGAATGTTCTCTCCGATGGTGATGGCTTTGACGACCTTAAGGTCGGGCAGGGAGCAGGCCTTCAGATGGGCACTGTTGCCTTTGTAGTTGTTGATCTGGCTCACATAGAGCATACCCTGCCAGAAGGAGGCGGTCACTGTACCCTGGCCGATTTCGTGGGTCTGACCGGATGAACAGTCATAGAGGTAGGTCTTGGAAAAATCTGTGGACATCAGGATCATGTACTGGCCTTCTGCTCCGGGATAGAGGTCCGGGGCAAGACGGTCTTCGGCAATGGTGGATACCTGGCCGTCCTTGCTGTCATAGCAGTAAAAGACCGAATTGGTATCACTTTGATAGAGAGTATAATAGTATTTACCTTTATAAACCTGCAGGATATAGGGGGTTACATAATCACTTTTCTCCATGGGCATGACAAGCTCGGTGCTCAGATCATCTATAGATAAGCGGGTGAGACCGTCAGCCGTGAAATAATAGAGGTCTTTTCCATCGCTGACAAAGGTGGAGCTAAAGCTGTCTCCGATGAGCAGGGCGTCTCCTTCATCGGTCTCTGAGCGGGAATAGTAGAGGGTATTAAAATCCTTGTTGGCGTGGAAATAATAATTGCCGGCCTTGAATCTCTTTTCCCCACTCAGGATAATACGGACAGGAGTTCCGGCCTGGGATGCGGCTGTGGTTTCGCTGCTTTTATCCTCTGTCTCTTCCGTCTCCTCTTCCGCTTCCTCTTCCTCAGCTTCCTCGTCACTTCCTTCTTCTACTTCTTCAATCTCTTCCTCATCTTCGTCCGTGGAACTTCCTTCTTCTATTTCTTCTTCTGCTGCCGGTTCCTCGGAGATGGACTCGCCATCAGTGACCGGGATGCTGGCATCGGTTCCTTCCTCCTGGGCTGCTGACTGGCTCTGGCCGCCTTCCACTACATTTTCTTCAGCATTGTTTAAAAGGGCTTCTGTGCTGTCCCGGCCTGTGACAGAAGCGGCTGCATTCTGTTCGGCAGCCCGGCTGACGATCCCTTGCCGGCCCGCAAAAAAGAGGCAGGCAGTCAGCATGAGTAATAAGCCCGGGACCCTGAAAGGCCTTGCCTGGATGAACTGTCTGATTCTGTCTAAAATAGAATCATATATCATAGTATGTGACCTCACTTTCTTTGTATCTGGTATGTGAATGGGAAAAGGGCCGGCCTGGTCAGGGCAGCCCCTTTAAAATATTATAACAAAATATTGTTTATATGGGAACAGGAGTTTTGTTTTCGCCCTTGCCGCCCTTTTACGGCCGGCAACCGGCCATGACAGGGCAAGGCTGCCGGGACAAAACAGGGTCAGACATGCTTACAGAGGCAGTTGAGGTGGGGGAGAAGCTGGAATCCGGGTTTCAGCCTGGATCATGGCAGATGGTCATAAAAGAAGAGCGATTTAGAAAAAATATATGGTGACAAAAGGAAAGAAGCTATTTTAAATAGTATAATAATAAAAGAATAAAACATAAATAATATAAGTAAATTCTGGGAAAACAGGGAATATATCTGAATAATATCTTGATAAATATATAATTGTAAGGTATATTTTAAATATACATATAAACTATTTTAAAATGAAGGCAAATATCTTATCAGGAGGAGGGAACTCAGGACATGGCTGCCTTTATTTCGGTATAAGTTACGGGGACATAATGTGGATGCTTCGAAGAAGACCCATGCTTATACTCCGTGTCTATGAGAAGAAAAGTATGATGAAGAGAAGAAAAAGATTAGGTTTTATTGTTTTTTTACTGGCTTTTATGTTCCTGTCTGCCATGGCCCCGGCCAGAAAAGCCCAGGCAGCGTCCTTAGGTAAACCGAAATACAGAATGGCTACGTTTACTGACGGAAAGCTATTCCTTTCCTGGACAAAAGTCAGGAAGGCTAAATATTACCAGATTCTCAGGAGCACCAGAAAGAACGGTGGTTACAAGGTAATCGGAAGAACAAAAAACACATCGGTTCTCGCCGCCGCCAACGGTAATTACTATTACCGCATCCGGGCTGTCAGAGGAAAGAAAAAAGGTAAAATGTCTGCGGCAAGGCATATTTTTGCGGTCAAAGGCAGGGTAAACGGCCATGCCAGGTTGTATGGAAGGGATATATTAAGGATTGAAATAACGAATATGACAAATACCCCCATATATTTCAGAGGCCTGGGAGCAGGCAAATGGGACGCGACCGTATATATCCTTAACAGCGCCAAGCAGGTAATCTGGAGCACCTATTGCTATGTTACCAATGAGAATGGCAGCTATTATGTATCCTATGCCTTGATTCCGGCTAATTCTACCAGGAATCTGTTTATATCCACCAGCGGTAATATCCCAAGCATGTATCTGGATGATCCCTTTATGACCAGTGTCAGCTTTTTCCCGGGAAGTCCCTACACAAATAACTTCTTTGCCCTGGGTGTAGATGCTGCAGAATCTGCCGTAGCCGGCACAAACAGATAATCATATTAAGGAAAGCAGCATGACCAGGATGTACTGATATGGTCAGAATAAATAGCGGATCATGACAAGGGATTGGCATACGAGCCCCTCATGTCCGCAGGAAGCATCTGTAATACGCTGCCCGGACCAGGTCCGGGCAGTTTTTTTAATTGATAATAAGTCGAAGTATTTCCTTCTTTTATCGTAAAAAATAGCGGATACTGCATGGTCCCGTGATTGGAAATCTGATGAAATCCTTTCCCCCTCTGCCGGAAGGCAAAGCTTTTCAAAAAATCCCCCCTTATGGTATAACTATAAATAACGATATCATGGAAAATGACTCCCGCGGCAGGCCGGCTTTGTTTAGGTGGACTGCTGCAGGAGGCGGCAGAGTAAAAGGAGGAAGGACTTTATGGAAGACCGTTCAAAGACAATACTGCTTATTATCATTTCTTTAATGATTGCGGCCGCTTCAGCGACGGTAGTCACCCGGAAGGTGACTTCTGTGAAGTTTCACCACAGTGCCATAGAAAGTCTGGAAGAGAAGCGGGCCAATGTGCTGGAACTGATGGCCGTCTGCACGGCTTCGTCGGCCGCCATCACCCTGATTCCCGGTGATGCCGGAACACCCATTGCCGACAAGCTGGCTGACCTGAGCAGCTATTTCATCATCGTTATTTCAGCCATTTACCTGGAGAAGTACCTGCTGACCATCACAGGCTACGCAGCCTTTTCCTTCCTGATTCCTCTGGCCTGCCTGGCCTTTATCGTGTCTGTGGTCATGAAGAATAAGTCCTGGTCCTATCTGTCCGTGAAGATGGCTCTTTTCGGCCTGGCTCTTTTTGCCATAGTTCCTGCCAGCATGAAGATCTCCGGTGTCATAGAGGACACTTACCAGACTTCCCTGGAAGAGACGGTGCAGGCGGCCAAAAAGACCACCGAGGAGATAGAGGAGGGCAGTAAGGATGAAGGACTCTGGGAAGGAATATGGTCCAGTATTACCAGTGAGGCCAGGGACATTTCCGAAGATCTGAGGAATACACTGAATAACATGGTGGAGGCTATTGCGGTTATGCTGGTTACTTCCTGCCTGATTCCCATCCTGGTACTCTTTTTCTTCTTCTGGCTGGTGAAGATGGTCCTGGGTGTGGACCTGGATTTTGCCAGCAACGAGAAAGTCAAAGGCTATTTCAGAAAAGGAAAGGCTAAAAAGAGCAGGCAGGGTTGAAAGACTGAAAAAGGCAGACCGGGTCAAAAAGCCGGGCAGAACGGAAGGATTGAGAAAGTCAGCCAGGACTGAAAAGACCTGGAAGGATACAGATGTTTGGATCACGGCATTTATTTCACAGGAGGAAGACAAATGAGAAAAAGATGGAACATAAGTATATTGTTGACTGTGGCAGCCATAATGCTGGCCCTGGTCCTGCTTCCGGCAACTAATTCCGGCGGCTGTGGGATTAAGACCGGACCCGGCCAGGTATGGGCCGGTGAGGCAGACCAGGTGAGGAAGATACCCCAGTCCCTCGGAGACTTCAGAAGGTCTGTGGCCCTGTCCTTAGGCCGGGTCACAGATCGTATCAGTTATATGATCGTCGGCAGCGCTGGCGGAAAGCTGCCTGCTGCCCTGATGGGAAAGGGAGAGGGGACCAGTGACGAGAGTAAGACCGGGGACGCTACTGAGACCAAAACTGCCGGTGAGTCTTCCCGGACCGTGAAAAAGTATGACCCTTATAACGTCTATGATTATGATAATGCAGACGACTTCGCAGAAGACTATGTCTATGAATTTGCCGAGGAATACTATGATGATGAATCTGAGGAAGACGCTTACGACGACGCCTATGATGACGCCTGTGAATACTGGGAGAGTAAGCACGGACAGTGATGTCTGACCGGCAGGCTTTTTGGGAGAATAAAATGACAGATATTTTTGACGTAACTATAACAAGGCGCTGCCACATCCTCCTGGCTGCTTATCTCAGCCGGGGGGATACGGCTGTGGACTGTACCTGCGGCAAGGGGAATGACACCCTGTTCCTGTGCCGGTCTGTGGGGAAAGAAGGAAAAGTTTACGCCTTTGATATTCAGGAAAAGGCCATAGTACATACCAGAGAGCTGTTGGAAAAAGAGGGCTGGGAGGCGGAGCTGTTTCTCAGCTCTCATGTACATCTTGCAGACCTGATTTCCGGCCGGCCGGCCCCGGGGCTTTGTGGGGAGCCGGCCCGGGAGAGACCGGCACCGTCTGTAATTATGTATAACCTGGGCTATCTGCCCGGGGGAGATCACCGGCTCAGTACCAGGACGGAGGATACTCTCAGTTCGGTCAGCCAGGCTTTGAAACTGCTCAAAAAGGGGGGCGTTTTATCCCTGGTAGCCTACCCGGGCCATGAGGAAGGCAGGAAGGAGGCCGGTGCGGTCCATGATTTCCTGGCCGGCCTTTCCCCAAAAGATTATGAGGTGCTGAGCCTGGCCCAGACCAACAGGAGTGCTCTGGCCCCTGTTCTCTATCTTGTTCATAAAAGGCAGACTTGCTGAGGGAGAGGCTTGCATAGGGCCTCTCCCTCAGCAAGCTTGATAAATAGCCATCCTCCTGTTACAATATTTGTAAAAAAGTATTCTGACCCCTTCCATATGGGGAAAGATATATTGACATGACCAAATCCCTATAATATAATTGTAGGAATTATGGTTATAAGGAGAGGTATTGCTTAATGAAACGACTATACGAAAAGCACGAGGTTGTATTTGCCTTTTCGTTGTTTATGGTGCTTAATATTTGCTCTATTTTGAGAATGGGAGATTCAGTCGGCCTTTATCTGGATGCTGTAAATCCTGATTATCTGGCCACAAAAATGGTTTATCCCAACCCATTTACCGGATCGCTGACCCTGCCTTATATTGGAGTTCCTCTACTTGGCCAGGCCTATCATGGCACAGTAACTATGTTCGGGAGTCTCTTGTCTATCCTGATTACCGGGACGACAAGTGTTCTCCAGCTTCGCATTACGAATGGATTTTATGCCGCATTGTCAGCGGCTGTAATCTATAAAATCTTAAGATACGAAAAGGTAGGCCCTAAATTTTCACTGGCAATATGTATCCTTCTGTGTATCAGCCCCAATTACACCGCGACTTTTTTTACCCAGTATTATATTGAATTACCCGGCATTTTCTTTTTGCTGATGCATATATATTATATGCTGGTCTGGAAAAATGATTTAGAGAACAGACATCTTTTATACGCAGGAATATTTGGTGGTCTGGCTGTATATGACTATTTTAATTTCCTCTTTTTTGTCCCTGCCGCCCTGATGATGATGTTCATGATCAGCATGAATAGAAAGACCGGGCGTCATATAGAGAATCTGTTCACTCTGCTTGCGGGCTACGCTATGGGTGTGGTTCCTTATATTATAGGATATATGGAACTGCTCTTTTGCATGACAGAAGCTGTCAGTCTGAAAATTAAGCTTTTGATCATGTTCCTTTCTTTTGTGGCCCTGCTTGCGGTATTGATTTATGTTTACAGACTGCAGGCAGTCAAATCATTTAAAAACAGGATTATTTCTGTTGTGCTGCTTTGTCTGGGCATGACAGGGGTTTTGCTGTTGGGGATTGCCACTCTGGATAAGTGTGCAGGTTATTTCCAGGCTCTTCATGTGGAGGGAACAGCTGCCGGATTTGGCGCCAGACTTCAATACCTGTGGACATTTCTTAAAGAAGTGACCTGTCAATCTGCCATAGAGTACCTTGTGATTGGTCAGCGTTCCAGTGTGGGAATGTGGCTTGTCCCCCTGCTCACGGTCCTTCTGTCAGGAATGGCTTTTTGCTTTGCCGGCTTAAAGAAAGACAGGGAGGCAGATGACAGAATACATTTGCTTGGAACGGTGTACTTTTACTTTATTATCTATTTAATCTGTTGTATTGTCATGGCCACAAGGATGCAGGGCCAGCATTTTATATGCATAGTATTCCTTATGTATCTGGCACTGGGTCTGTCTTCTTCCCTTGTGTATGACCATATGCTTGCCATGGGGCGGGGACCGGCTGCCTGCAGAACAGGGATTCTTTTTTATGGGGCAGTCATGCTTATGCTGTTTTATAACCAGACTGCAATCATATATAAAACCAGAAATATTAATGGCAGTATCAGTTCCTATAATCCATATTATTCCAATGCTGTCCAGAATCTTGCGGAAAAGGCAATCGAGGAAAAGGATATGGGGGAAAAGCAGTTTTATGTATTCCCTGAATGGGGTATTATGTGTGGCTTTGACTATCTTACCTTTAATGGGATCGCTTTTTCAGGAGATATGAATCCAAAAATACTTAAACTGATGAGTCAGACTAATGGTTATGACATCGTCGTCTGTTATTGGGATGACCAATATACAGAAAGTTACAAATCGCAGCTTCTGCAATTGTTTAGTGAAGATAAAATGACATTGGGAGTAGTACCCGGAAACTATGCAAATATATTAGAAATTAGGGTGAAAAGATGAAAAAAACAGCCGTTTTAATTCCATGTTATAATGAAGCCTTGACTATTGAGACAGTAATTAAGGATTTTCAGAAAAATATGCCTGAGGCAGATATTTATGTCTATGACAATAATTCCAAGGATGGTACAGCGGAGATTGCCCGGAAAGCTGGCGCGATTGTGCGTCATGAATACAGACAGGGCAAGGGCAATGTTGTGAGGACCATGTTCCGGGAAATCGATGCAGATTGTTATATCATGGCTGATGGAGATGATACCTATCCGGCCAGCTTCGGGCCTGAGCTTGAAAAATATGTGCTTGAAGGTAAGGCTGACATGGCGATTGGAGACAGATTGTCATCCAGCTATTTCCAGGAAAACAAGAGACCCTTCCATAATTTTGGTAATGTTCTTGTCCGCAGGATGATAAACTGGCTTTACCGGTCTGACGTAAATGACATTATGACAGGAGCAAGGGCCTTCAGCAGGGATTTTGTGAAATCATTTCCGATTATGTCCAGAGGTTTCGAGATAGAAACGGAAATGACCATCTTTGCCCTGGATAATAATTTTAAACTGGTGGAAGTCCCTGTTGATTACCAGGACCGGCCGGAGGGAAGCGAATCCAAACTCAATACTTTTTCTGACGGCTTTAAGGTTTTGTCTACCATCTTCACTTTATTTTTCAATACAAAGCCAATGGTGTCTTACGGTGGAATCGGCCTGGTATTACTGCTCCTGGGTCTGGGTTTCTTTATTCCTATTCTTCATACTTATCAGCTGACCGGCCTTGTGCCGAAGCTTCCGACCCTGGTCGTTGTAATCTGCATGTGGATTATTGGTATTCTGCTTATTTTGATGGGAATCATTCTTTCATCCCTCCGGAAAAATGAAAGACGGGCATTGGAACGTCATTTGAATATACTCCAGTATATGCATATAAGCGGTGAGTATCATGAGAGATAAAAAAGCGGATATAGTAAAAGGTATAGGGATTATCATGGTGGTTCTGGGACATGCGGAGATGCCTCATTCAAGTATCCTGTTCAGGTTTCATATGGCCATGTTCTTTATGATTTCCGGATACCTTTTCAATGACAGGAATGTTTCAGACGCCCGGTCCCTGCGGGTATTTATAGTAAAGAAGATAAAGGCTCTCTATATACCTTATGTCCTTTGGAATGGTTTGATGGTTATATTGAATAACTTTTTCCTTAAGATCAATTTTTATACCAGTGATCCTGCCTTCATGTCAGAAAGCATAGGGGGAGGAAATGCTTACGGTTTAAGAGCTTATCAGAGCCTTCCGGAGACTATGGCTTTGCTGAAGAAGGTAGTGTGTTTTTCTGGACAAGAGCAGTTTGGAGGAGCGACCTGGTTTCTCCGGGTTATGTTTGAAGTAACCCTGGTCTGGGGAGTCAGCAATTACATTTTCCGCAGGTTCAGCAATAATGAGTTTATTATCTGGATCTGCAACAGTGGAATGACTCTTGTTTTGCTGCAATTATCCAATTATATGCGAGAAAACAAAGCCTATACCGTGATGCAGATTGAAGTTATGGCTGCCTCATATATTATGTTTTATGGCGGCTATTATCTCCAAAAAA
>CAMOZD010000020.1 GCA_946630645.1 uncultured Lachnospiraceae bacterium | reverse complement strand
AAGGCAGCAAGGGATATCGTCAATGGATCTTCTTTTGATAACAACCTTCCCTGTATCGCAGAGAAAGAGGTTATCGCTGTAGATCAGATTGCTGATTACCTTATCTTCAACATGAAGAACAATGGCGCTTACGAAGTTAAGGATCCTGAAGTAATCCAGAAGCTTGTAGAGTTGGTTACTGTTGAAGGAAAGAAGCCTGTAACATCTTTCGTTGGTAAGGATGCTTGCTACATCCTTGACAAGGTTGGAATCAAGGTTGGACCGGAAGTTAAACTGATCATCATGGAAGCTCCTAAGGATCATCCGTTTGTTCAGGTTGAGCTTATGATGCCCATCCTTCCGATCGTAAGAGTTCCTAACGTTGACGAAGCTATCGACTTCGCAGTTGAAGTAGAGCATGGAAACAGACATACAGCTATGATGCATTCCAAGAATGTAGACAAGCTCACCAGAATGGCTAAGGAAATCGAGACCACAATCTTTGTTAAGAATGGTCCTTCCTATGCAGGTATTGGTGTTGGCGGAATGGGACATACCACATTCACCATCGCCGGACCTACAGGTGAGGGTCTTACAAGTGCCAGATCATTCTGTCGTAAGAGACGTTGCGTAATGCAGGATGGACTTCATATCAGAATGAAATAATCTAAGAGGTGAGTAAAATGGAAAAAAACCTTATTGATATTATCGCTAAATCCGGTATTGTCGGTGCCGGTGGTGCAGGTTTTCCTACTCATGTTAAAATGAATGCAGAAGCTGAGTACGTCCTGATTAATGGTGCTGAGTGTGAGCCTCTTCTGAGGGTTGACCAGCAGCTGATGGCAACTGAGACAAGAAAAATTCTTGAGGCTTTGAAGCTTTGTATGGAAGCTGTAAAGGCAACAAAGGGTGTCATCGCATTAAAGGATCACTATCATGATGCTATTGATAGCTTTAATAGTTTATTAGGAGAATATGAAGGCATCAGCCTTCATATTCTCCCGAACTTCTATCCGGCCGGTGATGAGCAGATCACGGTTTATGAAGTTACGGGAAGAATTGTACCAGAAGGTGGAATCCCTCTGATGTGTGGAGTTATCGTTTCTAACGTAGAGACGATGCTTAACATCTACAATGCTTACTATGATGACCAGCCTGTCACAGATTCCTATGTGACCTTCGCTGGTGAAGTTAAGAATCATATTACACTGAAGTTACCAATTGGTATGACAGTGAAAGAAGCTCTTGACCTGGCCGGTGGTGTTACTGTTGACGGACCTTATACCGTTATCAACGGTGGGCCAATGATGGGTAAGCATGTCCCCTTGGATTCTAAGATTACAAAGACTACAAAGGGCCTTATTGTATTATCCAATGACCATCCGCTGATTCAGGATGTAAGTCTTGATATGGATAAGATGCTTCACATTGCTAAGGCTGCTTGTTGTCATTGTAGTATGTGTTCAGAGGTATGTCCGCGTCATCTGATCGGACACAGGATCGAGCCTCATAAGACTATCCGTTACGCAAGTTATGGAAGCCTTTGTGATGGATCCGATACACCTATGATTGCATTCTTATGTTCTGAGTGTCGTCTCTGTCAGTATGCATGTATTATGAATCTGCAGCCTTGGAAGGTTAACCACCTTCTTAAAGGCATCATGGCTAAGGGCGGAATCAGGAATTCACTGAAAAACAAGCCAGAAGCTGTACATCCGATGAGAGAGTACAAACGGTTCCCTATTAACAAGCTGATTGCCCGTCTTGGACTTACTAAATACAATGTGGCAGCTCCTATGCAGGATCTTGCAGTAGACGTGGATCATGTATCCATTCCTGTAGGACAGCACATTGGAGCACCTGCAGTTCCATGTGTGAACGTGGGAGACACAGTGGCTAAGGGTGATGTGATCGCCCAGCCGGCAGAAGGTAAGTTAGGCGCATGTATTCATGCTAGTATTAGTGGTACAGTCAAAGCAATCGCTGACGGTTGTATCTCAATCGAGAAATAAAGGATGGTGTTTACAGTGAGAAAAGCAGTTGGATTTGTAGAGGTAAAAAGCATTCCTGTAGGCATCCAGACAGCAGATGAGATGGTAAAAGCAGGAAATGTAGAATTATTAATATCCAGTCCAATGTGTCCTGGAAAATATATTATCATCATTGGCGGACAGGTAGGTCCCGTAAAAGCTGCTATGAGCCGTGCTGAGCTCGTTGCAGGAATCTATCTGATCGATACACACGTGCTTGATAATATCCGTGAAGAAGTTCTTCCGGCAGTTGCTGGAGTAACCCAGAACCAGAATATCCAGGCTCTTGGAGCAATCGAGACTATCTCAGCTTTAACATCTATTATCGCAGCCGATATAGCTATTAAGGCAGGTAAGGTAAGTCTTGTGGATCTGAGAATCGCAAGAGGACTTGGCGGCAAGGGATATTTCATCATCACAGGTGAAGTTGCGGCAGTAAAGAATGCAGTTAGTGCAGTTCTTGCCAAGCTTGGCATAAGTGGTGAGGTGACATCCACAACCGTTATCCCGCGTCCGAATCCACAGATTGTAGAAGCGGTATTGAAATAATTCGCGATATCAGACATTAAATTAGAGGTTGCTCGTAGCAATACGAGCAGCCTTTTTAAATGAAAAGATTTGCAGGAGAACACTATGGCAAAAGCATATATTAAAATTACAGAAGCCAATGAAAAAGCCATTAAGAATTTTATTGGTATGTGCAGGATGAACGGTCTTGAAAATGACGCTGATCCTACATTTACATTTAAGGACCACAGAGAAGGGCTTGGAGTAGTCAGCTTTGATCTCTATTTTGACAGTAAGAGCATTTCAGAAGTAGCCTGGAAGATGACTGTAAAGATAGATACCAGTGTGAGATTCCACGACCAGGAAAAATCAGAACCTGGTGCCCTTAACTGCTACAGGGACTTTTATAAGATTAAAGAAGGAAGTCTTGACCTGGAACTGCTTAAGTCAAACTTCTCAGTATTTGCTTATTAATTATTATCTACATATATTATTATCTATATAAAAAATGGTCGCAGTAATTGTTCAGGGCCAGGAAAATCCCCGGGGTGAATGAATTGAACCTTTATATGTTTCAATCCATCCACCCCGGGGATTCTTTAAATGGCATATATAAATCATTTAGAATTATCAGATTATATTTTTCCGGCTTCTTTTCCGGATTACTGAAATGATATCATCAAGAGCCTGGTCGATATTATCGTAGCTGCTCCAGTTCTCGAAAAGTATTTTATCAATATCAACAGACATAAATTTGGCTTTAGTCCGCTTTTTATTATCTTCAATAAAGTCAAACTCCGCAGTGTCCATGTAACCACATACCCGCGCGAAATTATAGCAGGCGGCAAAACCAAAGCACTCTCTTAAAATATCCAGGGCTAAGGATTCTTTGTAACCATGGGTGATCTTGTATTCCAGCTTGGCATCCTTATCCCAATACTTGAAGAAGAACTCAATATAATAATTATAGAGAGCCTTAATGACACTGAGAAGATAGGTAATATATTTTCTTCTGGCTGCTTCCGAATCATAAGGACGGAAGGCTGCGGAGCAGATCTGGGTGATGATGTTGGCAATCATAAAGCCCATATCATAAGAGAAGGGAGCGCTCAGAGGGTATTCCATATCAATGACCTTCATATTGTTGTCATCGGCAAATATGTTGGAGGTATGGAAGTCACCGTGGATGAGAGTCTCACTCTTGCTCATAAAAAGATGCCTCAGTTTATATCTCTGGAACTGGAGATTGTCATCGTGACGGATGGCCTCACAGTAGTCACGGAATTCCGGTCCGCATTTGGGGTCATAGTCATCGGCCCCAAACATACGAAGGAAAACCGGACCCTCCATGGTATCTCTCATGGAAGCGTTCATAAAATGAGCGATCTGTCTGCGGTAGTCATCAGTATCCATATAGAATTCTGAAGTATAGAAATGAGTGGCAGCCAGGTAGTGGGCCATGTGTCTGGCAAGGTGGGGATAATAATGGTTCTTGTTCATCTGGAAGCGGATCAGCTTTAAATTAGATACATCCTCCATGACGATAATATTATTTTCAAAATCCCCATAATAAAGTCTGGGCACATATCTGGGAACGATTTTGGAGCGGATCTCCATAATCTCGTACTCATAACGGCTCCGGATTGGGTCCACGGTCAGAGCCTCACGACGCCTTAAAACTTCGGCAGTCTGTTTAACGATGATAGAACGCTCACCGTCACTGAGCCTGAATATATAATTACAATAGCCGTCTCCCTCTACATCCTGGCCCAGGTCCCCATCGCCAATCTGGCTGACAGAAACAGGATCCTTCAAAACAAAAGAAGGAACATGCTCTCTCAGATAACTGACAACATTTTCTTTCGATAATGCGATCACAGCAAGTCCTCCTTTCTTAATAGCCTAGTTCTTTTATATTCCGGCAGTAAATCTCTTCAACTCCCTTGATATCATCAATAATCTGGTCTATGGAAGTGTAGGTCTCCCATTTCTTCAGGAAGATCATGCAGACCAGGATTGACATACACTTGGCATTATGCCGCTGTATAAAATCCTCAATCTCATCGTAATCTGCATAAGGTATGGCATTGACGATTCTTCCCAACTGAGCACTGGCCGCAAAACCAATAAACTCCCGAAGAGTGGTAAGGCGGAAATCTTCGTCAAGTCCGGGAATATTCTGGTATTCCGGCTTGGAATCCTCATGACAGTAAGAGATGAAATAGTCACAGAACTTCAGGTAGGTATCTCTGACTACTGAAAGGCAATAGGCCTTAAAGTTTTCCCTGTCTTTCTCGGAATCAAATGGCCGGAAGCAGGCTGACTCATACTGGGCAAGAAAATTAGCCGTGAAGTAACCCAGGTCATAGGAGAAGGGGCCGCAGAAGGCATACTCCATATCAATAACCTTGGTCTCCTTAGCGTCAGCAAAGACGTTGGAAGTATGAAGGTCACCATGAATCAGACACTCTCCCTTGCACATGAAGAGATGACGTAGTTTCTGTCTGGCCAGAAGGACATCAGGATGGGCGGCAACCCGTTTTGAAAACTTGGCGAACTCAGGGTCCAGCTGATGGCCTACGGTATCTTCCGGAACGACACTGGTCAGGAACATACCCACATCCATAATCCTTCGCATAGTAGTATTGGTAAAATAAACTCCCAGTTCCCGGTAGGGCTGACTCTCCATATAATACTCAGAGGTGTAAAATTCCGTAGCTGCCATATAGCGGGCCATATGGTCCGCCAGACAGGGGAAGGTGACTCCCTTCATCAGCTGGAAGCGGGAGATACTAAGCCTGGACACGTCCTCTGTGATAATGACACGGTTCTCATCATCGCAATCATAGATGTCAGGAAGGAGGTCAGGCACGATGGCCTTGCGGATCTGCATGGCCCGGTATTCCAGCTTATAGCGGTTGGGGTCGATATGGATATCATGGCCGGACCGGGTCTTATTCCGGCACTGCTTAACAATAAGATGATGAGTTCCGTCGGAAACACGGAAAACATAATTGATAAAACCGTCTCCGTCCTCTTCCAGATTACCCTCGCCAACAAAGGAAACGGTGACATGATTATTGATATTGAAAAAATCCAGTCTTGAAGCCACGTAAGCAGCTACATTATTTTTGTCAAGATCAATCATGCTGTCACCTCCTTTCCAGGCAAGTCATCCCTTGATGCTTAATAAATGCGAATGAATGATCCAAAAATATAAAAGATCAAATCAAACAAGTTGAAAACAAACAAAAATATAAAAGCAAAATAAAAAATAATTGAAAGCAGATCATTCCGACTGAATGGAAATCAGTCAAAATAATCATCCTGGTAGGATCTGGCATTCTCCTTTTTGTACTGGTCTACAATATCATGGAAGGCTGCAGACAGCTGGTCAATCCCTTCGCCGGTGTAGGAACTGATTTCATAGATATCCCTGCAGCCGGCCAGTTCCAGGTAGCCCCTGGCCTGGCGGATCTTGGATTCGTCCAGATCAATCTTTGTTACGATGCCTAAAACAGGCTTGGCAAACTTAGTGGCGGTTCCCGGTGAAAACC
Source organism: uncultured Lachnospiraceae bacterium (assembly GCA_946630645.1). Lineage (GTDB taxonomy): Bacteria > Bacillota > Clostridia > Lachnospirales > Lachnospiraceae > Anaerobutyricum. The sequence continues at coordinate 3,782 of CAMOZD010000020.1, read as the reverse complement.
AACAATCATCACTGGCGGAATCCTGGACCAGGCCAATCACGTCAGCATCGTGGGAAGTGGTGGTCAGTGACCCCCAGAATCCCCTTTGCTGCATGTACTCGCCGGGAGTGTCGATAAAATTACCCACATACTCCACTGCCTGGGTCTTGTCATACTTGATCTCTTCTTTTTGCAGGCGCTGGATCAAAGTGGTTTTTCCCGCCGCGGAAGCGCCAATCAGCATAATCTTCATAGTATTGGAAAATCCCCGTTTCTAATATAGTATATGGTTCTGGCAGTCCATCATGTCTTGGTGATGGCAACTGCATCAAAACCAAGCTTGTTATAGAAGGTGGAGATCACACTATTGAGGGCTGATTCCACATTAGCCGTGGAGCCGACAATAATCAGAGAACCCGAAAAACGGTCCACAAAGCCAAGCTTGATGGTGGCGGACTTGGTACAGATATCCGCCGCGATAATAGTAGCCTCAGACGGAGTGATGGTCATGATACCGATAGCATCATGATAGTCATCCGGCAGGCCCAGCTTCTTATAAACAGAAGCCTTGGGACGGGTCACCATATGGGCGAGAGTAATCTGCTTACCAGGAACATACTCCTGGATCATTCGATCCTTATCGCCGGCATTGACACCGTTGTTAATCATATCCCGAGTCATAATTGCTCCTTTCTGGACAGCAACTGACACTTATCCTCACTGCTTGTTTCAGTTAACAGGAAATGCTGAAATGAACCTTATTGCTTCCCCGGACCTGCATTTTGAAATCAGATTCATGGAAAAACCGCAGGAATCTGTTCTGGTCCTTAGAAAAAGGCACAATAAGATACAGTATTTCTTAAACTAATTATACAAAAGTGAGGATTCAAAGTAAATATAATTTCGTCAGAAATTACAAGTATTCTTTTGTGATTTTCCAATAATTAAATGCTACAATTGTGTTATCGACAAGGACTGGGGACAAAAATATGAAGGCTACTTTTAAGGGAAAAAACATCACCTATATTTTGGAATGCAGGGACCATTCCCTCTACACCGGCTGGACCAATGACCTGGACCGGCGGCTTAAACAGCACAATGCAGGTGAGGGCGCCAGGTATACCAGAAGCCGCAGGCCTGTAAAACTGGTTTATTATGAGATACATCAGACTAAGGAAGAGGCCATGAAAAGGGAATATGCCATTAAGAGGCTGACCAGGGCCCAGAAGCTGGCCCTGATTAGGGAAGAAGCGGGAGAAACCGGGGAGGATGGTCCGATGAAAGGAAAAGCGGGAGAAACCGGGGAGGATGGTCCGATGAAAGAAAAAGCGGGAGAAACCGGGGAGGATGGTCCGATGAAAGAAAAAGCAGTTAAGCCATTTGGTGATCCAAGGCGGCCGGGTCTGGCTGTACTGAACTAACCGGTATTAATCCGGCTTATATTGAATTGCTGTGTATTTATAAAATAAGACCTGCCCTTTATATATAGAAGGCAGGTCCAATTAGTATAAAAGAGAGAAATGAAAGGAATATGCTGAAAAGGCTTGCATTTTATCCAAAAAACGTGTTACTATCACGGACAAAATACCTGAATTCGCGTCAGAAGCTCTTTTTAATGTAAGGAAGCATCCTCAAAGACGGTCAGAAGACCGGACATTTCCCCTATAACATGTATACATACATAAAGATATAGTGGCAGAGGCTCCCGCCCATAACAAAAAGGTGGAAGATTTCATGACTGCCGAAATTGGCCGGAAAACGATCAAAAATTTTTAATTTTAAGCCATAGATCAGGCCGCCGATGGTATAGATAATCCCGCCGGCAAGCAGCCAGTAAAAAGCAGGCTTAGGCAGGGTCCTGACCAGGGTTCCGAAGACAAAAACACAGGCCCATCCCATAGCGATATAAATGACGGAGCTGACCCAGTGGGGGCAGTTAATGAAATATATTTTGAGAATAATGCCCAGAATCGCCGCGGCCCATATGAAGACCAGCAGGAAAAGACCCTTGCTGCCGGTGAGAGTCAGCAGGCAGACCGGAGTGTAGGAGCCGGCGATCAGGACAAAGATCATGGAATGGTCCACCCGGCGTAGTATCAGGTTTATCTTTCTGGAAATATCCAGGGAATGATAGACAGTACTGGCCGTGTACAAGAGTATCATACTGCTGATAAAGATGGCCATGGCCGCGACAGCCATAGAGCTGCCGGTCAGGACGGCTTTATGAATCAGGGGGAAAGAACACAGCAGGGCGGCTGCGGCTCCTATAAAATGGGTGATGGCACTGCCGGGGTCTTTTAATTTCAACATGAGAACAGCTCCTTTCTTCTATTTATAACCTGTTTATTGTAATTGCCCTGGTAAGAGTTTTTAAACTGCCAGGGACAAGAGACGTCATTTTTTCCGGACAGGAGAAAAAATGTTGTAAACAAGGCGACATCAGTTTAATAAAAATACGATATATAGTTTTTAAAACTACATTAACTGGTTTTAATATACCACTGTATAAAGACTTATGCAAGGATAATTATTATCTTTAAAAGGATAATGGCCTGTCTATGGGGGATCCGGAGACAGGAAGGCTTTTATGCCGGGGGAGGGCGCCTATGAAGATTGGATTAGCCCAGATGAATATAAGCTGGGAGGATATTGAAAAAAATATGGACAAGGCCGAGACCTTTTTTGTTAAGGGAAGAGAAAAGGGACTGGATTTTCTGGTCTTTCCGGAAATGACCCTGACTGGCTTTTCCATGAACGCTGACCGGCTGGGACCCTGTTGGCAGTCCCAGGTGAATTTTTTTAAAGACATGACCAGGAAGTATGGTATAGGGGCAGTCTTTGGTTATATTATGCCGGTGCCGGACCAGCTGCTGGAGCTTCATCCTGACTGGAACCGCTACCACAACCGGCTGGCTGTCGCCATTGACGGAGAGCTGAGACTCAGCTATGCCAAGATCCACCCCTTCAGCTATGGCCGTGAGGCCGGGATCTACCAGGGTGGTGAGAGTATTGAAACCATGGACTGGCAGGGAATCGGTCTGGGGGCTTTTATCTGCTATGATTTGCGCTTTCCGGAGATTTTCCAGATCAGCTCCTTGAAAAGCCAGGTGATTTTTGTCATCTCCAACTGGCCCCAGGAAAGAGTAGACCAGATGGACCGGCTCCTGGCGGCCAGGGCCATAGAAAACCAGATCTATATTGTGGGCGTCAACCGGGTAGGGGAGGGGGATGGCCTTCTCTACAAAGGTCATTCCGCCATCTACGGACCGGAGGGAGACCGGCTGACAGGAATATCTGAGCAGGAAGCCCTGATCGTTGCTGACCTGGACCTTGCCAGGATCGACCGGCTCCGGGCAGGTTTCCCCTTAAAGGCGGACCGGAGGGAAGATCTCTACATCAGGCTCTGGAAAAAGAGGAAGGGTCTGCCTGAAAAATAAATAAAGGAAAACAGGCTCCCGGCCCGGATCAGCTGGAAAAACGGCTGGCCCCCAGGTGACCGGAGAGTCTGGTGAAAGGATTATATAATTTATGAATGACTTGAAATTTACCAACCTTGATGTGAAGCCTGAGATTTTGAAAGCCGTAGCCTTTATGGGATTTGAAGAAATGTCTCCCATACAGGTGAGAGCGATTCCTGTGGCCCTGGAAGGCAATGACCTGGTAGGCCAGGCCCAGACCGGTACGGGAAAGACAGCGGCCTTCGGTATTCCAATCCTGCAGAGGATTGATCCAAAGTTGAAAAAGCCCCAGGCTATCGTCCTGTGTCCCACCCGGGAACTGGCCATCCAGGTTGCGGGAGAGAT
>CAMOZD010000019.1 GCA_946630645.1 uncultured Lachnospiraceae bacterium | reverse complement strand
ATCAGTCAGTCCAAAAATCAGATAAGGCTTGTATTTGCCCATATTTTTGTATCGTCCAATCATGGATATACCATAAAAAAGATGTCTGCCATTTACCATCAGGGTCATAAGGGCGGCAGAGAGCAGAGAGGCAGCCGTGGTAAGCAGGTCCACAGTCACAAACTGCATGGACCCGGCATAGATTAGCAGACTGCTGCCGATAGACCAGACCGGCCCATAGCCCTTATTACTCATGAGTATTCCAAAGCCCATACCCAAAACCACATAGGCAGCCATGACAGGCAGACTTTTTATGAAAGCCTTCTTTATCAAGTCTTTTTTATTCACTGTAAAACCTCTGTATCGTTAATTTTTAACACTAAAACTATTACACCAACATTGACCATACTAACATGGGAAATACAAATCAGGCAATAGAATTATTTATAATTCATCTCCCACTTCCTGCTCGATGATGACGGTCGCCAGATAGCCTGTCCTCCGTGCAGGCACGGGGCTGGCTGCCTGGCTCGTCACTTACACAAAAAACAGCCCCGGACATGCAAGCATGCGGGGCTGTAATTTATATGGTTGAGCGCCTCACTCAAAAGTCATAAATATATTATTCGATAACGGAAGCAACACGGCCAGATCCAACTGTACGTCCACCCTCACGGATAGCGAATGTAAGACCCTGCTCCATAGCTACGGGATGAATCAGCTCGATTGTCATCTCTACGTTGTCACCAGGCATGCACATCTCTGTTCCCTCAGGAAGAGTGATAACGCCAGTAACGTCTGTTGTACGGAAGTAGAACTGAGGTCTGTAGTTGTTGAAGAAAGGAGTATGACGTCCACCCTCATCCTTTGTTAAAACGTAAACCTGAGCGGTAAACTTTGTATGAGGTGTGATGGAACCCGGCTTAGCCAGAACCTGTCCACGCTGGATCTCTGTTCTTGCAACACCACGAAGAAGGGCACCGATGTTATCTCCAGCCTGAGCCTCGTCAAGAAGCTTACGGAACATCTCAACACCAGTAACAACAACCTTACGGATCTCTTCCTCAATACCAACGATCTCAACTTCGTCAGAAACATGAAGTGTTCCACGCTCTACTCTACCAGTTGCAACTGTTCCACGGCCTGTGATGGAGAAGATATCCTCGATAGGCATAAGGAACGGCTTATCTGTATCACGCTGAGGATCCGGAATCCACTCATCAACTGCGTCCATGAGCTCAAGGATCTTGTCTCCCCACTCTCCTGAAGAATCTTCAAGAGCCATAAGAGCGGAACCCTGGATGATCGGAGTGTCATCTCCCGGGAACTCGTACTCATTTAAGAGCTCACGAATCTCCATATCTACTAACTCAAGAAGCTCCTCATCGTCAACCATGTCACACTTGTTCATGAAAACAACGATGTAAGGAACACCTACCTGACGGGAAAGAAGGATATGCTCTTTTGTCTGAGCCATAACACCATCAGTAGCAGCAACAACGAGGATAGCACCGTCCATCTGAGCAGCACCTGTGATCATGTTCTTAACGTAGTCAGCATGACCTGGGCAGTCAACGTGTGCGTAATGTCTCTTCTCTGTCTCATACTCAACGTGAGCTGTAGAGATAGTGATTCCACGCTCTCTCTCTTCAGGAGCCTTATCGATGTTATCGAATGCTACGAACTCACCAAGACCTAATCTCTCATGAAGAGTCTTTGTAATAGCTGCAGTTAAAGTAGTCTTACCATGGTCTACATGACCGATTGTACCAATATTACAATGTGGTTTGTTACGCTCAAATTTAGCTTTTGCCATTTTGAATTTCCTCCTTAAATTTCGCCTGACTGGCTTATTACATAAATATAATACTTTGCCCGGCCTGAATCGACCAGGCGATTCTATTCATAGCCAGACTGCGGCGTGTCTGCCGCACACCTAGCTATGATTATATTTCATTTTAAATGTATTTGCAAGAAGAATTTAACCTCAGGGCCAAGAAATATTTACCAAATAAGGCGGTCTACGGCCTGATTCTCCGTCAAAATACTAATTAATCTTCGTTTATCTTCAGAACCTTGTCCTGAACATTCTTCGGAACCTTCTCATAATGATCAAAGAACATAGAATAGTTTCCACGTCCCTGGGTCCTGGAACGAAGGTCTGTTGAATAGCCAAACATCTCAGAAAGCGGCACATAACCATGTACGACACGGCCGCCTCCGACATCCTCCATACCCTCAATACGGCCACGGCGGGAATTGATATCTCCGATTATGTCGCCCATGTACTCATCAGGCATGGTAACGTCCACCTTCATGATTGGCTCGAGAAGAACAGGATCTGCTTTTCTCATGGCATCCTTGAAGGCCAGGGAGCCTGCTACCTTGAAGGCCATCTCAGAAGAGTCAACCTCATGGTAGGATCCGTCGTAGACTGTAGCATGTATGCCAACTACCGGGAAGCCTCCCAGGATACCTGCCTTGGCGGCATCCTCGATACCTGCTCCGACAGCCGGGATATATTCCTTGGGGATGGAGCCGCCCACAACCTCAGAGTCAAAGCGGAAGGTCTCTTCTGCATTGGCATCCATGGGCTCGAAACGTACTTTACAATGTCCATACTGGCCACGTCCACCGGACTGCTTGGCATACTTGGAATCAACATCAACAGCCTTGGTGAAAGATTCCTTATAAGCAACCTGGGGAGCACCTACATTGGCCTCTACCTTAAATTCACGGAGCAGACGGTCAACGATAATCTCCAGATGGAGCTCGCCCATACCGGCGATGATGGTCTGGCCTGTCTCCTTGTTAGTGGAAGCACGGAAAGTAGGATCCTCCTCTGCCAGCTTGGCAAGGGCTTCACCCATCTTGCCCTGGCCGGCCTTGGTCTTGGGCTCGATGGCCAGCTCGATAACCGGCTCCGGGAACTCCATGGACTCAAGAATTACAGGGTGCTTCTCATCACAGATGGTATCACCTGTGGATGTGAATTTAAAACCTACGGCTGCGGCGATATCTCCTGCGTAAACCTTATCTAACTCGCTCCGCTTGTTGGCATGCATCTGAAGAATACGGCCCACACGCTCCTTTTTATCCTTTGTCGCATTAAGAATGTAAGAACCGGAATCCATGGTTCCCGCATAAACACGGAAGAAAGCAAGCTTTCCTACAAAAGGATCGGTCATAATCTTGAAGGCCAGAGCTGCGAAGGGCTCATCATCAGAAGACTTAACGGTAATTTCATTGCCGTCCAGGTCTGTTCCCTTGATATCCTCTACATCTGTGGGAGCCGGAAGGTACTCGATGATAGCGTCAAGAAGCTTCTGGACCCCCTTATTCCTGTAAGCTGTTCCACAGCAGACAGGAACCATGGTACACTCACAGGTTCCCTTACGGAGGACAGCCTTAAGGTCTTCAACAGAAGGCTCATCTCCCTCAAGATATTCCATCATCAGGTCATCATCTGCCTCACAGATCTTCTCAATCATATCTGCATGATAGAGCTCTGCGTCCTCTTTCATATCTTCAGGAATATCAATAATCTGGATGTCCTCACCCTTCTCATCGTTATAGATGTAGGCCTTCATCTCCATCAGATCAATAATTCCTTTAAAGTCATCTTCCTTTCCGATCGGCAGCTGGATCGGAATCGCGTTCTTTCCTAATCTGGTCTTAATCTGGTCAACGGCACCATAAAAGTCAGCACCCATGATATCCATCTTATTGATGAAAGCCATACGGGGAACATTATAGGTATCCGCCTGACGCCACACATTCTCAGATTGAGGCTCGACTCCGCCCTTAGCACAGAACACACCTACTGCAGAGTCAAGAACACGAAGGGATCTCTCTACTTCAACCGTAAAGTCAACGTGCCCCGGAGTATCAATAATATTAATTCTATGCTCGAGAGCGCCTTCCTTAGGCTTACAGTTCTCTTCCAGGGTCCAGTGGCAGGTTGTAGCCGCGGAGGTGATGGTGATTCCTCTCTCCTGCTCCTGCTCCATCCAGTCCATGGTGGCAGATCCCTCATGGGTCTCGCCGAGCTTGTAATTCACACCTGTATAATAAAGAATACGCTCTGTTAATGTAGTCTTACCGGCATCAATGTGTGCCATGATTCCGATATTTCTGGTTCGTTCAAGTGGATATTCTCTTCCAGCCAAGGTATTCCCTCCTAAATATTAAAACACAGTTAATTTGCTGAATTATTTCTTCTATATAAAATGTATCCGACAGCAGTTTCCAACGGCCGGCCCATAATATACAGAATCTTCCGGTTCTCCCCCAATGCACACAGACAGTCCGGAAAAATAAAAGAAGGCTGCGGTCTCCACAGCCTTCCAGCAAAAACCGTTTAGAATCTGTAATGGGCGAAAGCCTTGTTGGCCTCGGCCATCCTGTGCATATCTTCTTTTCTCTTTACAGACGCACCTGTATTATTGGCAGCATCCATAATCTCCTTAGCAAGGCGCTGTTCCATAGTTCTCTCGCCTCTCTTGCGGGAGAATTCTGTCATCCAGCGCAGTGCCAGAGTCTGACGTCTCTCAGGCCTTACATCGATCGGCACCTGGTAAGTTGCACCACCGATACGTCTGGACTTAACTTCCAGAGCAGGCATAATATTATTCATGGCATCATTAAATACTTCAAGCGCTTCCTTGCCTGTCTCATTGGCAATACGCTCGAAGGCATCATACACAATCTTCTGTGCTACACCCTTCTTACCATCTAACATGATGTTGTTGATAAGCTTGGTAACTACTACGTTATGATAAATGGGATCCGGTAATACGTCCCTTTTTGCGATATGTCCTTTACGTGGCACGGTTCTTCCCTCCTTAATCATTCATTCGATTTAAATCATCGGTACTCATGGAATTATCATTCCTATGTTCATGCACGGACAACAATATATATACTGCAACCAAACAGAAAATAATGCTATTCCGGCAATCGTGAATTCCGGGCCCGGCACGGCTTGTCCGCTGCCTGCCTCCCGTCATCAGTTCAATATTCGATAATTAATTCGATCCTGGTTAATTCCGTCTCTTTTATAAGACTTATTTCTTAGGTCTCTTAGCTCCATACTTGGAACGAGCCTGGCGCCTGTTAGCAACTCCGGCTGTATCCAGTGTACCTCTGACGATATGATATCTGGTACCGGGAAGGTCCTTTACTCTTCCGCCACGGATCAGTACAACACTATGCTCCTGAAGATTATGTCCCTCACCAGGAATGTAGGATGTAACCTCGATACCGTTGGAAAGACGTACTCTGGCGATCTTACGAAGAGCAGAGTTCGGCTTCTTCGGTGTAGCAGTCTTAACTGCGGTACACACACCACGCTTCTGTGGTGAGCTCACATCTGTGGATCTCTTCTTGAGGGAGTTGAAACCCTTCTGAAGAGCAGGTGCTGTGGATTTCTTAGCTGCAGACTGTCTTCCTTTTCTAACTAACTGGTTAAAAGTTGGCATTCTGAAATTCACCTCCATGCAATTATTTTCGTTGCGGTTGCATTATAGTTACAATATATAATGGAAAACATGCGTATGCGGGCACACTGGTACCCGCACGCATTTTTGAATTATATCTGTTTTAAAAACGTTTGTCAAGCAGAGATTAAAAAGACTTTATGCCAGCCCGTTCACCTGCCCCGGGAGGGACAGACCGGACTTGCCTCGGCCGGATTCATACCCGGCAGTCTTTTCTGTCTATAATACGGGGATATTTCCCCTGGAATTCCGGATTATTACCTAGTTCACTGGTACCGGGTCTTCCTCAATAAGGATGGTCTGGTCATCATCGTGATTTCCGACATACTCATCTTCCATGGTCCGGTAATCGTCGTACTCAAGACCTTCAGTATCGTCAGTCTCCAGCTCTTCCACAACATCCTCAGCCATCTCAAGATGAAGGTTTCTGTACTTTTTAAGTCCGGTTCCCGCAGGAATCAGCTTACCTAAGAGTACGTTCTCCTTAAGACCGATCAGGGGATCAATCTTACCCTTGATCGCCGCGTCGGTAAGCACCTTGGTGGTCTCCTGGAAGGAAGCCGCTGCCAGGAAGGAATTGGTAGCCAGGGATGCCTTGGTGATTCCCAGAAGGGTCTGGGAAGCCACGGCCGGCTCAAGGCCTTCTTCCAGCAGTCTCGCGTTCTCTTCCTCCAGCTCAAGGATATCTGCCAGGGTTCCCGGAAGGTAGGAGCTGTCTCCGGCATCCTCAATCCGTACCTTTTTAAGCATCTGACGAACGATGATCTCGATGTGCTTGTCATTGATATCAACACCCTGGAGACGGTATACTCTCTGAACCTCGCGCATCATGTAATCCTGGACTGCCTCAACACCCTTGATCTTGAGAATATCATGAGGATTGACGGAACCCTCTGTCAGCTTGTCGCCGGCTTCAAGAATCTGTCCGTCATAGACCTTGATACTGGAACCATAGGGGATGACATAACTCTTAGGTGCCACCTCCGGATCATCGCTGACCACGATAACCTCCCTCTTTTCCTTGGTCTCCTGGATCTCAGCTCTTCCGGCAATCTCAGTGATGGTTGCCTGGCCCTTGGGTTTACGGGCCTCAAAAAGCTCCTCGACACGGGGAAGACCCTGGGTGATATCATCACCGGCTACACCGCCGGCGTGGAAGGTTCTCATGGTAAGCTGAGTTCCGGGCTCACCGATAGACTGGGCAGCGATGATACCTACTGCTTCACCCACCTGTACAGCCTTTCCTGTAGCCAGGTTGGCGCCGTAACACTTGGCGCAGGCTCCATTATGGGACTTACAGGTCAGCATGGTCCGGATCTTCACCTTGGGAATGTCTGCTGCCACGATGGAGTCGGCCCTGTTGGAATTGATCAGGTGGTTGGCCTTTACATACACATTACCTTTATCATCTACCACATCCTCAGCGGCATAGCGGCCCAGGATACGGTCTCTCAAAGTCTCGATGGTTTCTTTTCCATCCATGATGGCTTCCACAAACATGCCGGGGATGAAATCTTTACCCTCACAGCAGTCGGACTCACGGATGATGAGCTCCTGGGATACGTCCACCAGACGTCTGGTAAGATATCCGGAGTCAGCGGTACGCAAGGCCGTATCGGAAAGTCCCTTACGGGCTCCATGGGCGGAGATAAAATACTCCAGAACGTCCAGGCCCTCACGGAAGTTGGACTTGATGGGCAGTTCGATGGTCCGGCCGGAAGTATCGGCCATCAGGCCACGCATACCTGCCAGCTGCTTGATCTGCTGGTTGGAACCACGGGCGCCGGAGTCGGCCATCATGAAAATGTTATTGTATCTATCAAGGCCGCCGATCAGCTTGTTCTTCAATTCTTCATCAGCGTCAAACCAGGTGTTGACAACAGCCTTGTAGCGGTCCTCCTCTGTGAGGAAGCCTCTTCTGTACTGCCTGGTAATGTACTCAACCTGCTTCTGGGCCTTTTCCAGAATCTCAGGCTTCTCCTTGGGTACAGTCATATCAGAAATTGATACGCTGAGGGCACCGATGGTGGAGTATTTGTAACCCAGTGACTTGATGGAATCAAGAACCTCGGCGGTATCTGTGGTTCCATGGACGTTGATGCAGCGGTCAAGGATCTGCTTGAGCTGCTTCTTGCCGCACTGGAAGTCTATCTCGGGCTTGAGTACGTTTTCAGGGTCTTTCCTGTCTACAAAGTTAAGATCCTGGGGGATAATCTCGTTAAAGAGCAATCTTCCCACAGTGGTCTCAACCATGCCGGAAACTTCTGTTCCATCAGGAAGGATACCCTTTCTCCTAACCTTAATCAGGCTGTGGAGGGTAATAATCTTATTCTCATAGGCCAGGAAGGCCTCGTTCTCAGATTTGAAGCATTTGCCCTCTCCCGGCTCCCCTTCCTTCTGCATGGTCAGGTAGTAGATACCCAGTACCATATCCTGGGAAGGAACGGCTACGGGCGCACCGTCGGAAGGTTTCAGCAGGTTGTTGGGGGAGAGCAGAAGGAATCTGCACTCAGCCTGGGCCTCCTGGGACAGGGGCAGATGAACTGCCATCTGGTCACCGTCGAAGTCAGCGTTAAAGGCTGTACAAACCAGGGGATGAAGCTTGATGGCCTTACCTTCCACAAGAATCGGCTCGAAGGCCTGGATTCCCAGTCTGTGGAGAGTGGGGGCACGGTTAAGCATTACCGGATGCTCCTTGATTACTCCCTCAAGAACATCCCACACCTCCGGCTGCATCTTCTCTACCATCTTCTTGGCAGACTTGATATTGTGGGCCAGGCCGTTCACTACCAGCTCCTTCATAACGAAGGGCTTGAAGAGCTCAAGTGCCATCTCCTTGGGAAGACCGCACTGGTAGATCTTGAGTTCGGGTCCCACGACGATTACTGAACGGCCGGAGTAATCCACACGCTTTCCAAGCAGGTTCTGACGGAAGCGTCCCTGCTTACCGCGGAGCATGCTGGAAAGGGATTTCAGCTTACGGTTACCCTGGGCTGTCACGGCATTGCCGCGGCGGCCGTTATCAATCAGAGCATCCACAGCCTCCTGGAGCATACGCTTCTCATTGCGGACAATGATCTCAGGGGACTTGAGCTCCTGGAGCTTCTTCAGACGGTTATTCCTGTTGATAATTCTTCTATATAAATCATTCAGGTCAGAAGTGGCAAATCTGCCGCCATCCAGCTGTACCATAGGCCGGATGTCCGGAGGGATGACAGGAATGGCATCCAGGATCATCCACTCAGGCCGGTTGCCGGACTGGCGGAAGGCTTCCACAACCTCCAGCCTCTTGATATTCCTGGCCTTCTTCTGGCCGCTGGAGGTCTTCATGCTCTCGCGAAGCTCCTTTGCTTCAGCCTCCAGGTCGATGTTGGAAAGCAGGTCCTTGACTGCCTCTGCTCCCATACCTACACGGAAGCTGCCGAGGCCGTCGGCGGTGGCCTTGTATTCCTCACATACACGGCGGTACTCTGCGTCTGAGATCACAGTCTTGGCTTCCAGGGTTGTATTGCCCGGATCAAGAACTACGAAAGAAGCAAAATAGAGCACCTTCTCCAGATCCTTGGGGGACATGTCAAGAATCAGTCCCATACGGCTGGGAATACCCTTGAAATACCAGATGTGGGATACGGGAGCCGCCAGCTCAATATGGCCCATGCGCTCACGGCGCACACTTGCCTTTGTAACTTCAACGCCACACTTATCACATACTACACCCTTATAGCGGATCTTTTTATATTTACCGCAATGGCACTCCCAGTCCTTGCTCGGTCCGAAAATACGCTCACAGAAAAGACCGTCCTTCTCCGGTTTTAACGTACGGTAATTAATCGTTTCAGGCTTCTTTACCTCACCGTGAGACCACTTGCGGATCAGTTCCGGGGAGGCGAGACCTATCTTAATCGCATCAAAATTAACTGGCTGTTCCACTGGTTGATTATTCATATCAGACATAGGCTGCTCCTTCCCTTCTTTTTATGATTCCAAATCATCTGAACCTGCAAGTATACTGCTCAAAACTGCCGCAGCGGGGTTCTCAGGCTGGGGGGCATTGTCCTGCTGTGAGGCATCCTCACCGTAGCCGAACTGTCCAAGCTCATTCTCATCGGCATAGCGCTTGTCAGATGAGCCCTCCAGAATGGAAGCCACTTCTTCATTGATAGTCTCGCTTCCCTCCTGGAATTCGATCTCGGTCATATCCTCTTTCAGGACGCGGACATCCAGAGCCAGTGATTGGAATTCCTTGAGAAGAACCTTAAAGGACTCAGGGATTCCCGGCTCAGGAATATTATTTCCCTTGCTGATAGCTTCATAGGTCTTCACACGGCCGATGACGTCATCAGACTTAACGGTAAGAATCTCCTGCAGAGTGTAAGAAGCACCATAGGCCTCCAGGGCCCAAACCTCCATCTCTCCGAAACGCTGGCCGCCGAACTGGGCTTTTCCGCCCAGGGGCTGCTGGG
>CAMOZD010000018.1 GCA_946630645.1 uncultured Lachnospiraceae bacterium | reverse complement strand
TAGTTATTCCTCCGTCCTTATCTGTCAAAGAAGGGTCAGGTACTCATCTACAAAATAGGCTTTCCTGAGGTAGTCCTCATATTCTTCCACGGAAAGCTCCTGGTTATCCAGGTTGTTCAAAGCGAAGAAACGGCTCTCCTTCTCATCGTAGGAGAAGGTCTCAAACAGGATGTGATTCCGGTCCTCCACCAGGATTCCATCGGCTTCCAGCCGGTAGTTGACATGGTCCTTGCGGAAAAAGTTCATGGAGCACACATACCTGCCCGGAAGAATTTCCGAAAGCTCCTTCTCTGTGTAGGAGTCATCCTCCCCCTCAATCTGGTAGTGGAGGACCATATGACGGCCGCTCTCGCCGGTATAGGTAAGGAAAGTCAGCTCCTCATATTCCACGGGGAAATGGAACCACTGCTGGTAGCTGTGGTAGACCGGAAGGTAAAGACCCCTGTCCAGGAAATCCCCGATCATCCTGACAGCCGGCTCCTTGACCCGGGCATGCCAGTCCTTCTTGTCGGCAAAATGGTAGAGATAATGGATCCTGGCCTTGTCTCCGCTGACATGGCCCGCTATAATCTCCCTGCCAATCATCCTGTGAATCTTATCCGGCAATGTTCCCTTGCCCTCGAGATCCTTATCATAAATATATTCCATGTAAGACCAGGCGGTCTCAGGGTCTGCCTGGCTTTCATAGAAGGCCTCAAATACAGGAAGAACGTCATCTGACTCATTTCCCGTAAACATACACTGCTTCAGTATCTTCTTTTCAAAATCTGTCGTTTCCAGTTCAAACTTCCTGCTTCTCTCCCAGATCAGCAGCAGGTCCTCGGTCTCCCCGGAGAAATGCTCCATGAGGTAGGTCAGGGTATCCCTGTTATACTTCTTACGGACAAAGGCGGACCAGGCCAGGGAAAGGGTGGTATCATCCAGCTTGCCCTGGTAGTACTGGATTCCGAAAACCGCCAGCTTCAGCCTCTTGGCCGCTCCCATAATAGAGCAGCCATAGAGTTCAATGCCAAAAAAAGTATTTTCTATCAAGCCGATTTCCATGTAATAATCCATGAGAGTCTTGCGGAAGCCCTCGGAAATATGGGAGTAATCCACCTTCTCCAGCCAGCGGGCCAGTTCAGCCTTGTTCTGGTGATTCTCAAAATAGACCAGAAGCTTCTCCAGGGCCCTCACCTGCATCCAGGGAACATAGTCCGGATTAAATACGATTCTCTTGAGAACCTCCACTTCATTTTCCGTGACCGGACCGTCGATCCGGCCTGACTGGACCAAAAGAACCTTTTTGTTAGCCAGATTCTGTCTGACCCAGGTCTCCGGGAACTGGGACATCTCCAGGAAAGGCAGGAAGGTATGCTTGATTCCCTTGACATAACGCTGCTCATTGCCGTCCACAAAATAGAGGGTAGTCCTGCTGTTGTAGTATTCTACCTGGGTCACTCCGCCGGCAAAGGCATAATACTTTTCTTCCCCGGTTTCAGGGCTGACCACATAGACACCAATCATCCTTGGATTCTGACAGGTCAGCTTGCGGAAGAAAAGGATGTCACAGACAGCCTTCCAGTTATCCGGATTAGAAAGAATCTCCTTCTGGAACCGATTGTAAAGGTAGGCCAGGTGTTCATTGATCCTCCCCTGGAGCAGCTGCTCCTCCACAAAGGGAAGCATTTTGGAGAAATAAGCCCCGAAAACCTCGTCGTACTCTGCCTCATGCCTGAGCACGTTGGTGTAAAGGTAGGCCCGCTCCATATAGTCCAGACTGTTGCTGTAGGTAAAGTAAATCAAAACTCTCTGGGGGATGGTATCGTAGCTGTCAAAATCCATACTGCGGATAAAGAACTCGTTGAGACCAATGATCTTCAGATTGGCCTCCACTGCCCGGCGGAAATACCTGTGGTATTCCTTGCCGATCCGGTTGCCCTTGATCAGCAGGGAGCAGATTACCTGCAAAAAGAGGTCATCCGGCTCCACATCATAGAGCTTACAGGCAATATGGAATATGGCATTATTATAGTATTTCAGCTTCAGGGCAAGTCTTGCGAACTGGTAGGACAGGGACATGGAAACATAACCATATCGCACGCCCCAGCGGAATATGCTGATTTCAAAGGAACTGAGCTCTTCCATATAGCTGGGGTTCTCATTGAGGATATCGCAGGCCTCAAAATAAAGCAGACAGCTGTTATAGCCCTGTTCAAAAAGCTGCCGGATGGTATCGTACTGGAGTCTCTTGTTGTAGACATACTCTCTGTCCAGATAGATCAGCATCCAGAGAGCCTCCGCCTTGTTGGAGGAGGTCCCATAGAATTCCCGGATGGCCACAACAGCCCGGGATATGGCTTCGGGAGTCCGGTAAAACATGGCCTTCAGATAGAGGAAGTAATGCTTTTCCAGTGGGGAAAACTTCTTCTCTTTCTCCTCTGCCTCCAGCTGGTCCAGCAGCTGCTTTGCCTCCTCCTTCTGATTCTCCATCAGAGCAAAGTGCATCTTGTAGAGCTTCCACTGATAATGGTCTGTCGCCAGATAAAGGTCATCGAGGATATGTCTTCCGGTATCTGCGAAATCGTCAAAACCGATGCTGCCGGTCCTGAAATACAGATAATTATGGATCAGCTCCGCCTTCTCTTTTTTCAGGCGGAGATTCTTTTCTCTTTCCTTGGTAAATTCCGGCAATGTGCCCCACCACTCCACCGGAATCTCAAAGCTCTGTCTGACAGTGGTGATATGGATCACGTCACTGCCCATAATGTAATTTTTATTTTTTTCGATGGAAATATCCAGCTTTCCATCCTTGAAATCGTCACTGGTAAAATGAATGCAGGACAGCTGGACCTGGTCTTTATCACAGGTCACTTTACCTTCTATGTAGCCGCCGTTCTCCAGGATCAGGGTTATGGTATCCCGGTCCCTGCCCACGTCCAGAACGATATTTTTCCGTTCCAGGGAAATGCTTGTCACTTCCTTGTAACCGGTGGCCGTCAGAAACTCCTCCAGAATCAGATTTCTGGACCTGCTTTTCATAAGACTGTGGTAGACCGCCCTCTCCTCCGGAGATTCCCTCAGGAAAACCTCCTCGAAATTGGGCAGGAAGAAAAGCTCCACCGCCTCTCTCCGGTTGGCTTCATAGAGCCTGGTAAAATCCCCCATGTCGGATATCTTGCCTATGGAGGTGCCGACAGCCTTTCTGACCACCCTTACGGAGTAGGGAATATTGTACTCTCCCCCGTTGGTTATGAGGACAAAGTCCCCCTCGAATTCACTGCCTACCGTGGACAGTTTGCCCTTAAAATAATAGGGAATCTCCACCTTGAGACCTTCAAACTCACAGATCTCCGTCTCCATCTTGTCACTGGTGGAATAGATGTATCCCTTCATGGCTATATTGTTTTCACTCTCAATAACAAAGGAGGACCTGTAAACCCTTCCTTCCTCCACCTCTATCTCCAGATTGGTGATGGAAAGGCCGATATCCGGCAGTTTTTCCTCCTCAATTCGATTGACATTACTAATTACTTCTTTCAAGACGATACCACCCATCACTCTCAAATAATTGTTCAGCTGTATCTTAATCTTTATCTCTTTTCCCTGACCCAGGGTCTCCTGGGACCCCCGCCGGAATCATCACCGGCATCCGCCACCCAGACGGAAGGCCGGCTTAAAGGTCTTGTGGACCAGATTATAATTACCCTTATCCACCGTCATCTCAACGTAGGACACTGTATCATCCCCGCGGCGGCGGCCACAGCTTCCGGGATTGAGATACAGAATACCCTCTTCGGTCACCACCTGCTTGAAAAGGTGGGTATGACCGGAAAGAAATATATCATAATCCCATCTTACTTTTCCCGCCCGGCGGCGGTCATGGATCATATAAAAGCCCAGACCCTCCAGGTGGAAAAAACGCTGCGGGGGCAGGTCTTCCATGGTCTTGTCATTATTACCCCGGACCGCCGTCACCGGGGCAATCCCTTCGAACCGGCGCAGGATATCCCTGCTGCAGAAATCGCCCAGATGAAGAATCCGGTCACAGCCTCTTCCCCGCAGATGGTCTTCAAAGTCAGGCCACAGGGAATCATGGCTGTCTCCCAATATGATTAATTTTGTCACTTCAGGGCACGATCCTTTCCAGCACAGCCGACCAGGCCGACCAGGAGGACTTTTTACAACTTCTTATTCTGACATAATAAGTTCCCCCCGCCAGGTTAGGAATCCTGGCTGCTGTCTTCTTTCCTGACAGTTTATAGGTGAGAGCTTCCCTGAAATCAGCATAACTTGAAAGCTGAATCTGGTAAACCCCGGCACCTTTGGCCTTTTTCCATGCCAGGCTGATACTTCCGCCGGCCGTGGAGGCCCTGAAGGCTCCCGGCACCTTTAAGCGGACCAGGCCTGCCTTGTTGCCGTAGCCTGTATATTTTTTGGAACTGAGCTTAGCCTTGATCTTATAGCTGTATCTGAGGCCGCTTTTGGTCTTCTTGTCATACCAGAGCAGCCTGTCGGCTGAGACCTTTTTTACCAGGGAGTAGCTTCCTCCCGCCTTCTTACGGTAAATCAGATACTGTTTAGCCCCCCTCACCGGTGTCCATGTGAGCAGGACTGCCTTATTCATATTGAGAATACTTGTAATTTTAGGCTTGCTGGTATAATTTTTCTCTTTACTTAATATATTGGTCTGGAAAAGGGTTCCCATTACCGGACAGCCATATCCGAACTTCTTATCTTTTCCTTTGGCGCCCAGATCCACACTGAGACGCTTTAGCTCGTCGACAACCAGATTCACGGAGGCCGAAGGCCTGAGCATCTTGATGTAGGAACAGGCTGCGGCTATATGGGGGGATGCCATGGATGTACCAGAATACATAACCAGGCCATTGTCATTCCATTTGCTGGCGCCGATGATCCGGTCACCGGGCGCGGTGAAATCTATTTTTTCCCCGTAATTGGAATAAGAGGCCAGAGTTCCCGATGCTGTCATGGCTGAAACGGTAATCACATTATCGTTATTGGCCGGGTAGGTATATTTCACATTAGCCTTGTTGTTCCCTGACGCAACACAAATGGGAATCCGCTTCCTGATTGCATATTTGATGACCTTGTCCAGGATATCCATATCGCTGGCATTTGAACTTCCCATACTGAAATTGATGACATTAGCATTGTGACTGATCGCATACCAGAAGGCCTCACGGATGGTCAGGAAGGAGGCTTTTCCGCTGGCGTTGGTCACCTTAAGTATCATCAGCTGGACGTTGGCCGGGGTAGCTTCGGCGATCACACCTGCCACATGGGTTCCATGGCCGAGGGAATCTGTGATATCCCATGGCTCTGAAATGAAACTCCTGGAAGACGGATGGATGGTCCGGCCGTCAAAGAAGAAGGAGTTCTGATTAATTCCGCTGTCGATCATGGCTACGGATACCGTCGCCAGGTCATTCCTGTCAGCAGCCTGCTCCTTCAGCTTGTCCATCTGCATAATACGGACACCCCAGGAATAGGGATGACCTGCCTTGAGGGAGTCAGAAGCTGCGTAAGAAGCCGCGTCAAAAAGCTGGACATACTGGTCCGGATAGCAGGAGTTCTCACCGTATCTGGCTATGATTTTCTCATAGGCCGCCCGGGTCTTCTCCTGACTGTCAAACTGAAGGATGGTATCCTGGTCATTCTGGGTGTGGACAATCTCCCTGGCCCCGTAGGTCTCATTGATCCGGGCCAGAACTACCAGCCTTTGCATCTGGAAGGGCGCTGTGACTGCCACCTTGCCGTCCTTCCTTCTCTCAGTCTCATAGAGGCCTCCACTTTCCCTGAAATATGCGTCGATGGTTCCCTGGGACTGCACTGCCTGACTGGCCTCAGCCGGCGAAACATCGAACTGTCTTGCAAAGCTTCTGGTCTTTCCATCCACTTCCACCTGCCCTGAACCAGGGGTCACCAGGGTCTCTTCAAAATAATCATTCTGCCAGTTGTCAGAGACCAGGTCAGCCACCTTGTCAGCGTCCGCCTGGGTTACAGATGGGGATACGGCCGCCTGGCCCGCCAGAGGCACACAGGTCATCCCCATGAACAGCAGCATAAAAAACATGACAGAATTTCCAACTTTTTGCCTTAGCATGATCTCTCTCTTTCCTCCTGAAACAATTCTTTGACCAACATCCTGTATTCGCGAAGACAAGATGTCTTTTTTATTTTTTTCCCGATCCTCTTCCCCTCTGGAAACCGGGGCAGCATAAAGGACCAGATTTCTTTCATTTTAAACAGAACATTTTTCTCACCGGACATAACCTCCTCATAGCTCTGGCAGAGTTCTTCAAGGAAGGCCTCTTCCCGTATGAGATCCCTTTTGCCGCCCAGACTTTCCAGGGCCAGGGACGGCCTGGCGATCAACCCCCTGCCCAGCATAAGCCGGTCCACCTGGGGAAAAGTCTCAATCAAGTCCCGGCAATCCTCCGGGGAAAAAAGGTCACCGTTGTAGCATAGCTCGTGGCGGCTGACAGGGAGAACACTGGCAAAGGCCTCCCGGTTGACCGGTTTTTTGTACATATCCTCCCTCACCCGGGCATGAATAATCAGCTCAGATATGGGGTAATCATTGTAAATCCCCACAAGGGGAATAATCTCCCCGGGATCCTTCATTCCCAGCCTGGTCTTTACAGAGACCCTGATCCCCACATGGCTGAAAACGACTTCAAAAAAGCTTCGAAGCTGGTCCGGGTCAGCCAGAAAGCCGCTGCCCTTTCCCTTGGATACTACAGTCCCCGAAGGACAGCCCAGATTCAGGTTGACCTCCTCATAACCATAATCCTCCTTAAGCCGGTGGGCAAGGGCAAGAAAATCCTCGGGATTCCTGGTCAGAATCTGGGGGACAAGGGGAATCCCCTTATTATTTTCAGGAAGAATGTCATTCCTCTCCCGGTTAGTGAAACCTCTTTTTATCTTCGGCGTAATAAAAGGTGTAAAATATTTATCTATTCCCGGGAAATACTTGTGATGTGCGTTCCGGTAACGGTAACCTGTGATTCCCTCCATGGGAGCGGCATAGCAGATCATTCCCTTTCCTCCTGTCATAATCCATTTAATTATACCCTAAATATAGTGTTTTCGCAATTTGTAATAGGAGGAAATAGACCAAGCTTTTTGAGATCAGCCGGGGAAAGCTCATTTACAGACGCCGCAGGAAAATCCACGTTTTTTTCAGTCTTTTTTTTATCGGGGAGAGAAATGTGTGCTATGATTTGGACAGATGCCTTTAAAGATGTGGACAGGTCCTGCAGGTCCTGGTCAGGAGGAAAAATAATGGATAAACATGAAATAGAAGCAATCGCTGTGATAGAAACTGATTACCCAGAAAAATTTGGAGTCCCCAGACAGAGTGGGCTTACAGAATCCGAAGCCCGGATTATCTTCCATCCCCCCTATGACCAGGCGGACTGTTTCCGGGCCATAGAAGGATTCTCCCATCTCTGGCTGATCTGGGGCTTCTCAAAAAACCAGGACAGTCCCTGGACACCTACGGTCAGGCCACCCCGCCTGGGCGGCAACCGCCGGGTGGGCGTCTTTGCCAGCCGGTCCCCCTTCCGCCCCAACGGCCTGGGCCTGTCCTGTGTAAAACTAATCAGGCTGGAGCCTAAAGAAAAAGACAGACCGCTGACCCTGGTGGTCTCAGGAGCGGACATGGTCAGCGGGACACCCATTTATGATATCAAGCCTTACATACCCTACGGAGACGCCCATCCTGAGGCCTCAAGCGGCTTTCTGACCGGCCTGCCCCGCCACAGATTAGAGATAATCTGTGACCCTGGGCTTCTTGCCGTCCTGCCGGAGGATAAGAGCAGGGCCCTGCTGGAAACCCTTGCCCTGGACCCCCGCCCTGGCTACCAGGATGATCCGGATCGTGTATACGGTCTGTCTTTTATGGAATTTGAAGTTCATTTCAAGGTAAGGAACCAGGTCCTGACAGTCCTGGACCTGGCCGTCCGGGAAGTCTGAGAGGCCTGATCCGGTCCTAGCGGAGATCCTCCCCTGTCAGCTGCTTGTAGGCCTCAAGATACTTGGCTGTAGTCTTATCAATAACCTCCTGGGGCAGCTTGTAGTCGCTGTCCGGATTAGCCTTGAGCCAGTCGCGGACAAACTGCTTGTCGTAGGAGGGCTGGCCCTTGC
This sequence comes from uncultured Lachnospiraceae bacterium, assembly GCA_946630645.1. Classification (GTDB taxonomy): domain Bacteria; phylum Bacillota; class Clostridia; order Lachnospirales; family Lachnospiraceae; genus Anaerobutyricum. The sequence goes on along the minus strand of CAMOZD010000018.1, from coordinate 2,119 downwards.
CCGGCTCGTAACCTTCTCTTGGCCAGAACCTGGAGCTGTCGGGAGTAAGCATCTCATCACCGATCAGGATATGGCCCTCTTCATCCAGGCCAAACTCAAACTTGGTGTCAGCGATGATAATACCCTTCTCCCAGGCGTAAGCGGCACATTTCTTATAAAGAGAAAGGGTGTACTCTTTGAGGACATAGGCATAGTAGGAACCCTTACCGGGGAACTTCTCCTCCAGGATCTCCACAGACCTCTCATAGGAAATGTTCTCGTCATGGTCTCCCAGATCTGCCTTGGTGGACGGGGTATAAATAGGCTGGGGCAGCTGCTCTGACTCCTGGAGTCCCTCCGGCAGCCGGATTCCACAGACGGTACCGTTCTTCTGGTAGCTGGCCCATCCGCTTCCTGTGATATACCCCCTCACGATACACTCGATGGGGAACATCTCCAGCTTTTTACAAAGCATACTGCGTCCTGCAAAACGTTCATTCCTGAAATATTCCGGCATGTCCTCCACATCAGTGGAAAGCATATGGTTGCCTACAGTGTTTTTGGTCAGGTTAAACCAGAATCTGGACATCTGGGTCAGAACCAGGCCCTTGTCAGTGACATCATTTTTCAGAATCACATCAAAGGCAGAGATTCTGTCAGTTGCAGTGATGATCAGATTATCGCCGATGTCGTATACTTCACGGACCTTACCTTCTTTAATAGGCTTATATTCTTTCATATTCTTCCTTTCTTTTTGCCTTGGCCTGCCTGGTCCGGCAGGGGCTTCATAACATTATGCTAATCACTCTGGGTCTGTATTACTCAACTGTCTCACTGCCGGACAAGTCCGGCAGTGAGACGGTTTTTGTCATTTGCTGGCAGCTATTTCCGTCTTTTTCTTCTCTTTTTTCAGGAGCTCTCTCTCCTTTTCCTTCTCTTTTTTCAGGAGCTGCCTCTCCTTTTCTTTCTCTTTTTTCAGGAGATCTCTTTCTTTCTTTTTCTGCTGTTTGTCCTTTTCCTTCTGAAGCTTAGGATAAGCCTTACATACATCAGAAAGACAACAGCGGTCACAGTAGGGCCTGGTCCTGGCTGTGCAGACCTCCCTGCCATGAAAGACAAGCCGGTGGCAGAAATTATTACCCTCCTCAGGGGGAATGATCTTCCAGAGAGCCATCTCCACCTGTTTGGGATCTTTCAGATCATCCACCAGACCAATCCGGTTACAGAGCCGGATACAGTGGGTATCCGTCACGATGGCCGGCTTGCCGAAAACATCCCCCATAATCAGGTTAGCGCTCTTTCTTCCCACACCGGGCAGCCTCATCAGCTGGTCAAAATCATCGGGAACCTTAGAGCCAAACTCCTCCTTGAGCATCCTCATACATTTGCTGATATCCCGGGCCTTGCTCCTGCCCAGACCGCAGGGCTTAACAATCTCCTCAATCTCCAGCGGATCTGCCTGGGCCAGGGCATCCACATCGGGGAACTTCTCATATAAGCCCGGGACGATCCGGTTCACTCTCTCATCCGTACACTGGGCAGCCAGGCGGACACTGATCAACAGCTTCCAGGCCTCCTCATAGTCCAGGGTACAATCGGCGTCAGGATACTCCTCCTTGAGCCTCTGGATTACGATGGCAGCTCTTTCTTTTTTCCTCATATATCACTCCATTATCCCGGCCTGGTCCCGGCCTGGGCAAGCTGCCGGTCCGGCCTTACAGTTCTCTTAAGCACCCAGGTCCTTCCTGCAGGTCCTCTCCTGGGTTTGTGATTAAATATAGTTTATAGTTTAGCCTTGAAAAATTGACTTGTAAAGTAATTTCTACTACAATATCTGTAAATCTATCAGTTTATCAAGGAGTTCATCAGGTCCGGCGCCAGATCCCACTGCTCTTGCCCGGTTCTAAGACAAAAAGGAGTTAACTATGGACAATATTATTGAGATGACCCATCCGCTGATTAAGCATAAGCTGACCCAGTTAAGGAATAAGAATACCGGTACCAGCCAGTTTCGCCGTCTGATGAGTGAGCTGGCTGTCATGATTGGCTATGAAGCCCTCCGTGACCTGCCCCTGGAGGACGTGGAGACGGAGACTCCCCTGGAAACCTGCCTGGCACCTATGATTTCCGGCAAAAAGCT
>CAMOZD010000017.1 GCA_946630645.1 uncultured Lachnospiraceae bacterium | reverse complement strand
GGATTCCGGTGAGATGCACGGCCTGACCCGTGTCCGCCAGTTTACCATTTCCGAGGGTCACCTGGTATGTACACCGGAGCAGGTGGACCAGGAGTTTAAGAACTGTGTCAGCCTGGCCAAGTACTGTCTGACAACCCTGGGTCTCCAGGATGATGTGACTTACCGTATGTCCAAGTGGGATCCGGAAGATTCCGGAAAATACCTGGGTACTGCTGAAGAGTGGGACAAGGTAGAGGAAGCCATGAGAAAAATCTTAGATGAGATAGGCCTCGACTATGTGGAAGCTACCGGTGAGGCAGCCTTCTACGGGCCCAAGCTGGATATCCAAGCCAAGAATGTTTACGGCAAAGAGGATACCATGATCACGATCCAGCTGGATATGTTCCTGTCCGAGCGTTATGATATGTATTATATCGACCAGAACGGCGAGAAGAAACGTCCTTATATCATTCACAGAACTTCTCTGGGATGCTATGAGAGAACTCTGGCATGGCTTATTGAGAAATATGCCGGCAAGTTCCCGACCTGGCTTTGTCCGGAACAGGTTCGTGTTCTTCCTATTTCTGAGAAATATATTGATTATGCCCAGGAAGTATTTAAGGAGCTGCGCAGGAACGGTGTGGATGTCAAGGTGGACAGCCGGTCTGAGAAGATCGGTTACAAGATCCGCGAGGCCCGTATGGACAAGATTCCCTACATGCTGATCGTCGGTGCCAAGGAGCAGGAGGATGGTATGGTTTCCGTCCGCAGCCGTTTTGCCGGTGATGAGGGCCAGAAGCCTCTGGCCCGGTTTGTCAGTGACATCTGTGAGGAGATCAGGACCAAGGCTATCCGCCAGGAACTTCCCCAGGACGAAAAGAAATAAGAAACATCCGCCAGGAGCTTCCCCAGGACGAAAAGAAATAAGAATCATCCGTCGGGACTTCCCAGGACAGGAGAATAGAAGCAGCGGCAGGGCCTCATTTTTTAAAAGAAATGGAGGCCTTGTCTTTTTGTGAAAATTTTTTGTGGAATTTCAGTGAAAAGTGCCAAGGAATACCACGAAAAGTCCAATTTTTTCATAGAAGATTGAAAATGCATATGCTATAATACTGATGAACGATTATATTCTCATACAATATGTATAATTATCGACAGGACAGGGTATGGAAGCTGGTTCCTCATGGCCAGATTTCTACCAGTTTATAGGAGCGCCGGCAGATCGTCTGACCAGGCGCAAAAGAAATATATTATAAAAAAGGAGCGGGAGTTATGGGTGTTGATATTAGAGAATTATTACCGAAAGATACGGAAGGAAGACTGAGAATTATTCAGGAGACTGTTCCGGGAAGACAGATTACGTTAGCTCATGTTATCACAAGTCCCAAGCCGATCGTTTATCGTAAGCTTGGTCTGAATCCGGATATAGATTTCGAGCGTTCCGCTATCGGAATCATTACAGTAACTCCGTCCGAGTCTGCTGTTATTGGTGCGGATATTGCCATCAAGAGCGGCGATGTATACCTGGGCTTCGTAGACCGATTCAGCGGTACTCTGATCCTGACAGGCAGGATTTCCTCTGTAGAGTCTGCGATTCAGGCAGTGATTCATTATTTCCAGAACGAACTGGGTTATGCTACCTGTCCGCTCACAAAGAAGTAGGATTACCTGGCAGGAACTTTCATAAGGCGCAAGGGAGATGATTTTTCTCTGAGTGTGTCATGGTATTTATGGTGTATATCAAAGGCAGGGGCCTGTGGGCTTCTGCCTTTTATATTTTGCAGGGCCCGGGGCAGGTCTGGCAGGACTGTGTCTGAAGGAAAAGGGAGGGGGAGAAGCAGGTTCTGCTTCCTTACATTTTCCTAAGGACGACTACAGATATCCCTTTATCTGTGGTATAATCAAAAGGACTGAACATGGATGCAGGTATATGGACCGGACGGGTAAGGAAAGCTTTTAAAGACTGCCGGATACCGTGGAATGGAGGGTGAGAATGGCCGCCATCAGTAATGACTGGGCACAGGCTCTGAAAGAAGAGTACAGAAAGCCTTATTACAGAAATCTATACAGCAGGCTGAGGGAGGAATACAGTAGTCAGCTGGTCTATCCCCCGGCCGATGATATTTTCAATGCCTTCCACCTGACCCCGCTGAAGGAGGTTAAGGTGGTGATTCTGGGCCAGGATCCCTATCACGGGGACGGTCAGGCCCACGGCCTCTGTTTTTCCGTAAAGCCGGATGTGGAGATCCCTCCCTCCCTGGTAAATATATACAGGGAGCTTCAGACCGACCTGGGCTGCTATATCCCCGATAATGGCTGTCTCCTGAAGTGGGCAAGGCAGGGAGTTCTTCTGTTGAATACGGTGCTGACAGTCCGGGCCCACCAGCCCAATTCCCACAAGGATATCGGCTGGGAAGAGTTCACTGATGCGGCCATCCGGGTTCTCAATGCTCAGGACAGGCCCATAGTCTACCTGCTCTGGGGAGGGCCGGCCAGAAAGAAAAAAGCCATGCTGGATAATCCCAGGCACCTGATTCTGGAGGCACCTCATCCAAGTCCTCTTTCGGCCTACCGGGGATTTTTTGGATGTCGTCATTTCAGTCAGGCCAATGATTTTCTGAGATTCCATCAACTGGAGCCTGTCGACTGGCAGATTGAGAATCTGGGCCAGGCCGGGGCTGGGAAGGAATAATTGATAAATATAATAATTATAATAATTATAATAGAAGAGAGGAGAATCCTATGAAAGTGGACTTTATCTGCTATCCCAGGTGTGGGACCTGCCGCAAGGCAAAAAAGTGGCTGGAGGACCATGGCATTGAATATCAGGAGCGGCTGATTCATGAAGATAATCCGACGGCGGAAGAGCTGAAGGAGTGGAAGGAAAAAAGCGGCCTGCCCCTGAAGCGTTTTTTTAATACCAGTGGTCAGATTTACCGGCAGAATAAACTGAAGGACAAGCTGCCGTCCATGAGCGAAGAAGACCAGTACCAGCTGCTGGCCACCGACGGCATGCTGGTTAAGAGGCCCATCCTCTTAAGGGGGGACCGGGTCCTGGTGGGATTTAAAGAGAAGGAGTACGAGGAGACATTTCTGTAATAACTAATAGCTATAACCAGCGCTAGTTTTTTCGGATTAACACATCTTTCCCGGAAGATGATATAGTAACAGGCAATAACTGGTCCGGCTTTTGCCGGGACCGGCTGCAGGCCGGAGCCGGAGACAAGAGTTATTGTTATAGATGTATTTAGAGAGAAGATATGGAAACAAGATCTATAAATGAAGAGAGAGGTGGCAGCTTGCCGGAGATTGTACTGGAAAATGTTTGTAAAACATTTACCACAAAAGACGGTATAGTTCAGGCTCTTAAAAATGTGAACCTGGAAATTGAGGCCGGTGAGATCTATGGAATCATCGGTATGAGCGGAGCCGGGAAGAGTACCCTGGTAAGGTGTATAAATTTCCTGGAGGAGCCCACGGAGGGCCGGGTCCTGATCCGGGGCAAGTCTTTGGGAGAGTACTCAGAGAAGGAATTGAGAAAGCAGAGGGAGGACATCGGCATGATCTTCCAGCATTTTAATCTGCTCATGCAGAAAAATGTCATGGACAATGTATGCTTTCCCCTCTACATACAAAAGAAGTCGAAAAGAGAGGCCAGGGAAAAGGCCTTGGAGCTGCTGAAGATTGTAGGCCTTTCCGACAGGACCAAGGCCTATCCGGCCCAGCTGTCCGGCGGCCAGAAGCAGAGGGTGGCCATAGCAAGGGCCCTGGCGTCGGATCCTAAGATCCTGCTTTGCGATGAGGCGACCAGTGCCCTGGATCCCCAGACTACGTCTTCTATTCTGGCCCTGCTGAAAGATATTAACCAGAATCTGGGTATCACCATCGTGATTATCACCCACCAGATGTCCGTCGTCCGGGAAATCTGTAACCGGGTGGCCATTCTCAAAGATGGTGAAGTGGCAGAGTACGGTGATGTGGAGGATATTTTCCTTCATCCCAGGACAGAGGTGGCCAGGGAGCTGATCCGCAATGATGTGGAGATCAATCAGGACCAGAAGGGACCTGCCCTTCATGGCAGGGATCTGATCAGGTCCGGGGACCGGATCAGGGTAATCTACAGGGACCAGCCCGATGCCCAGCCGGTGATTGCCAACATGGTGCTGCGTTTCCTGGAGCCGGTCAATATTATGGGGGCCAATACCAGGAGTGTCCACGGCAAGGCTGCCGGGGAGATTATTCTGGAATTCATTCCCGAATCCACCCAGAAGGCGGAGATGAAGCAGTATCTCCGTGACTGTGGGCTAGAAGTGGAGGAGGTGGATGTGAATGTGGACTAGTGAGATTACGTCAATGATTATTGAGGGAGTATGGGCCACCTTGTACATGACCCTGGTGTCTACTTTTATGGGTTACCTGTTCGGCCTTCCCCTGGGAGTACTCCTGGCAGTGACCGACAAGGATGGCCTCAAACCCAATCCGGTGGTTTATAAGGTTCTGGATGTCATTGTTAATATCGTCCGAAGCGTACCCTTCCTGATCCTGCTCATTTTGCTGATTCCCTTTACCAGATTGGTTGTGGGACAGAGTTACGGGTCTACGGCCACTATTGTACCCCTGGTGATTGCGGCGGTGCCCTTTATCGGACGTATGGTGGAGTCTTCCATCAAGGAAGTGGATCCGGGAGTTATTGAGGCAGCCAGGTCCATGGGAGCATCTGACTTTCAGATTGTGTGGAAAGTGCTTCTGGTGGAGGCCAGGACTTCCCTGATCGTCGGGTCAACCATTACCATCGGAACCATACTGGGTTACTCGGCCATGGCCGGCTGTGTCGGCGGCGGAGGTCTTGGTGATATTGCCGTACGATATGGATATTACCGGTATCAGACAGATATCATGATTGTCACGGTTGTCCTGCTGATCCTGTTGGTACAGATTTTCCAGACGGTCGGTATGTTCATCGCGTCGAAACTGGACAAGAGGAAATAATTCAGGCCGGTTTTGGTCTGAATCAAATAATGTATTATTAAAGAGGAGGAAGAAACCATGAAAAAACTTGCAGCATTATTATTGGCAGGAGTACTGGCAGTTGGATGCCTGACAGCCTGCGGTGGAAGTAGTAATGGCGGAGATGACGCGGCAGCAGGAACTGAGGCAGCCGGGTCCACAACGATCAAGGTGGCAGCGTCTGCCACACCCCACTCTGAGATTTTAGAGCAGGCCAAGCCGATTCTGGCAGAGCAGGGCTTTGATCTGGAGGTCACTGTGTTTGATGATTATGTGCAGCCCAATGAGGTTGTAGAGAGCGGTGAGTTCGATGCCAACTATTTCCAGCATATCCCTTACCTGGACAGCTTTAACGAAGAGAAGGGAACCCATCTTGTCAATGCCGGAGGCATACACTATGAGCCTTTCGGAATCTATCCGGGAACAAAGAAGACTCTGGATGAGCTGGCTGACGGGGATTCCATCGCAGTTCCCAACGATACTACCAATGAGGCCCGGGCCTTAGTACTTCTTCAGGATAACGGCATCATCAAGCTTAAGGATGGCGTCGGCCTGGAGGCAACTGTTACAGACATTGTTGAGAATCCTAAAAATATCAAGATCGTTGAGCTTGAGGCAGCCCAGGTTGCCCGTGTAACCGGAGAGACCGCCTTCGTTGTTTTAAACGGAAATTATGCTCTTGAGGCAGGATACACTGTATCCAAGGATGCTCTTACTTATGAGGCGGCTGATTCTGAGGCAGCCAAAACTTACGTGAATGTCATCGCTGTCAAGGAAGGCAACGAGAACAACGCAGGCATCAAGGCTCTGGTGGAAGTGCTCAAGTCTGACGAGATCAAGGAATATATCAACAGTACCTACGATGGCGCGGTTATTCCTTTTGAGTAAGACAGGCAGCAGATAAATATTGTGATGTGAATCAGGCGGAAGGGATTTCCGGTGATTCCCTTAAAAAGACATAGCTAAAGATGACCAGAACAATCCGGTTTGCCCTGGCGGACAATCCGGATTGTTTTATAATGTATAGTCTTATAATATATAATAAGAAGAAGTACTGTCCGGAATCTGTTTCCATTGGCTTTAAGATCCTTTTTAGGTAATTATGAAAGCTTTTTTGCAGGGAAAGTGTATATTAACTTGTGTTAATGTTCTGTTTATCTTGATAAAATCTTTTGAAATAAAACAGATTTCTTTTTTTCATATTGACAAAAATTTGTATTATCGTATACTATTGGATATATGATATTTTTCAATAACAGACCTTATAGGTTTATATTTTAAACAACTGATGATTTGAGACTGAAACAATAGAATAGAGAGCGGGCAGGATGGATATTAAAGATACACTAAATAAAATGCTAGTTAAAGATTTCCACGAGATTCTGGAACTTGAGAAAGAAGCACTGATTACGGAAGAGTTTTCTGACATTTCTTATAATGATATGCATATTATTGAAGCCATAGGCCTTGACCAGGATTCAAAAATGGGAGAGGTTGCCAGACGGCTTCATATTACTGTTGGGGCCCTCACTACTTCCATGAATGCCCTGGTTCATAAAGGTTATGTAGCCAGAAGCCGCAGCAAGACGGACCGCCGGGTGGTCAATGTATATCTTCTGGAAAAAGGAATAGCGGCCTACCAGTACCATGCAGATTTCCATCGAAAGATGACGGAAGACATTATGAGTGTCCTGGATCCGGAAGAGCTGAAGATACTGATGAGTTCCCTGGACCGTGTTATGACATTTCTTGAATCATACCGGAAGAATGAGACCGCAGGCCGGTAATTGGGAACAGATATATTGACGGATACCCTGATCTGGAAGGGTATCCGTTATTTTTATGGAGAAAACTTGACAAATGTCAAGGAAATTAGTATTTTAAGGGATAGGATTTCTTTCTCAAGCTTTGAGGAATCAGATTGGCTGCAGGTTTTGTATAGTTTTGGATATAAAGCCTGGAAAAATAGATGATAATAAACAGATTTCCCCCGGACGTGATGCCTGGTAAATGACAGGCGGCCCTTTGGCTTAGATACTGACGGGAAGACTCAGGAAAGGAAGGAAGAGACATGACAAAAATAGATATTATTTCCGGCTTTCTCGGTGCCGGTAAGACAACCTTGATCAAAAAGCTGATTCAGGAAGCCTTTCAGGGACAGAAGGTAGTTCTCATTGAGAATGAGTTTGGAGAGATTGGTATAGACGGCGGTTTTCTGAAGGAGTCGGGCATCCAGATTAATGAGATGAATTCCGGCTGTATCTGCTGTTCCCTTGTCGGGGACTTTAAGACTGCCCTCCATGATGTGCTTGACCAGTACGAGCCGGACCGGATTATTATTGAGCCATCAGGTGTCGGTAAGCTGTCTGACGTGATCAAGGCAGTCCAGAAGGTAGTGGATGGGGAGAAAGTGGTACTCAACAGCTACATCACTGTTGCTGATGCCCAGAGGGCTAAGATGTATCTGAAAAACTTTGGGGAATTCTACAACAACCAGGTGGAATTTGCCAGTGCCATTATCCTCAGCAGGACCCAGAAGGTCAATGAGAAAAAGTTAGAGCAGGTTGTGGATCTGATCAGGGAAATTAATGACAAGTCTCCCATCGTCACAACACCCTGGGATCAGCTGACAGGCCAGCAGATTCTGGATGTGATGGAAGGGAAGAATGATTTTGAGGAAGAGCTGCTGGCGGCAGCGGAAGCGGCTCCCACCCATGAGCATCACCATCATCACGATCATGACCACGGCCACCATCATCACGGCCACGAGGATCATCACCATGATCATGAGGACCACGACCACGAGGGTCACCACCATGATCACCATGGTCACGAAGATCATGACCATGAGCATCATCACCACCACGAGGGTCATCACCATGATCATGAGGACCACGACCACCACCATGGTCATGACCATCATCATGATCACGATCATGACCATGACCACTGTCATCATGATCACCATGCGGATGAGGTGTTCAGCAGCTGGGGAAGAGAGACACCTAAGAAGTTCAGTAAGGCCGCCGTGGAAGAGATTCTTGCCAAGCTGGCCGATGAGGAGTCCACAGACTATGGCATTATCCTCAGGGCCAAGGGTATCGTCCAGGATGAGGAAGGAAAGTGGCTTCATTTTGACCTTGTTCCCGGTGAGGAGGAGGTCCGTTACGGGGCTGCCGACTACACAGGAAGAATCTGCGTGATCGGCTCTGAACTGAAGGAAGACAAGCTGGCTGAATTATTCGGCCTTTAAGAATGAGGCCCGGCTGGCGTTTTATGGCTGATGGAAACAGAAGCTGAGAGAGGAGCGGAATATGTCCGGAAAAAGAAAGAAGCTGAAGAGTCCCGTGTATCTTTTCCTTGGCTTTCTTGAAGGAGGAAAGACAACCTTTATTCAGGAGACCCTGGAGGAGGATTATTTTAATGATGGGCAGCGCACTCTGATTTTTGCCTGTGAAGAGGGCCTGGAGGAGTACGATGAAGAACTGCTCAGGGACACAAACTGTACCCTGGTGGAAGTGGAAGCTGAGGAGGACCTGGATGGGGACTTCCTGACCAGTAAGGTGCTCCAGTACTATCCTGACAGAGTGATCATTGAGTATAATGGCATGTGGAATGTCCAGGAGCTTTATAAAAAACTGGAAAAAACACCTCTGAGCATTTACCAGGTTATTGTAAATGTGAATGCTGAGACTTTCGATCTCTACATGAATAATATGAGGTCCATAGCCGTGGAGATGTTCAAGGTTGCCGAGCTGGTGATCATCAACAGAATTACCAGGGACTCTCCCCGGGCAACCTGGAGGAGAAGTATAAAGGCTGTCAACCGGCAGGCCCAGGTGGTATTTGACGCGGCAGACCCGGATGAGATGGGCGAGGAGGCAGATGTCCTTCCCTTTGATATCAGTGGGGATGAGATTGTTCTGGAGGATGAGGATTATGGCATCTGGTTCATTGATGCCATGGAGAGGCCGGAGCTCTATGAGGGCAAGACCATAAAAATGAGGGCCAGGGTGTTCAAGTCTATCCGTATGCCCAAGGGGACCTTTGTCCCCGGCAGGCATGCCATGACCTGCTGTGCCGATGACATCCAGTTCATCGGTTATCTCTGCCATATCAATCATACCAAGTCATCATCCATAAAATCTTTAAAGAATAAGATGTGGATTGATCTGACTGCCCAGATTAAGATAGAATATGATGAGCAGTACAAGGAGACAGGGCCTGTTCTCTATGCCAGCAGGATTGAGGCGGCGGACCCGCCGGCAGAAGAGCTGGTATATTTCTAGGGGAAAGGATTCCGGGATTCAGGAAATGATCTTCGAAGGATAGTGTTCCAGGGAAGAGTGTTCCAGGGAAGAGTGTTTCTGTGGAATTGTTTCCGGGAATGCAGCTCCGGGAAAATGGGAAGCGCCTGGAATAGAATCCATTTCTGTTTTTCATAATATAAGGTATGAGACAGCCGTCCTAGCGGATCTTACAAGCTTAAGTAACCGGAGGGGCGGCTGTTTTTTTAAGCTTTTAGCCTTTTTTTTAAGTCTTCCGCAATAAAGTATCTTTTTGTGCAAAAATAGGTGTTTTTTTGTCTAAATTATTCAACTATGATATCAAGATTTTATTTTTGCAATTATTTGACCGTTATTTTACTCAGTGCTATAATTTAAATAGATAATAATGCGTGAAAATATTTCATATTCAGCACTGGCAATGCCGGCATGCTGATTTGGAATTCATAATCTGATAGATGCTTTCGGGCAGGAAAGGGAGAAGGATATGAAGTATGTAGCGGGCATAGATATTGGTAATGCTTCCACGGAGACGGCTGTGGCCAGAATAGATGGGGAGGATATTGAATTTCTCGCCAGCGGAATCGGTCCGACCACCGGCATCAAGGGAACGCTTCAGAACATAAGCGGAGTTTTTAATTCCCTGAGCAGTGCGCTTGCTAAGCTGGGCATGGATTACAGTGACCTCGATGAGATCCGTATTAATGAGGCGGCACCTGTTATCGGTGATGTGGCCATGGAGACGATTTCCCAGACTGTCATCACTGAATCCACAGTGATCGGTCACAATCCTAGCAGTCCCGGAGGAACCGGCGTCGGTGTCGGCATATCTGTCCTGGTAACAGAGATTAAAAGGATTACAGAGGAGAAGGATGTTATTGTGGTCATTCCTGCCAGTGTTGGTTTCCAGAAGGCGGCAGACTTGATTAATAACGCTAATCCGAAACTGAATATTACAGGAGCCATCATGCAGGAGGATGACGGTAATCTTCTGACCAACAGGCTGGAGAAAAAGATTCCGGTCATCGATGAGGTCCGCATAATTGAGAAGGTTCCGCTGGG
>CAMOZD010000016.1 GCA_946630645.1 uncultured Lachnospiraceae bacterium | reverse complement strand
CGGAAGAGGGCCTGGGCTTCACCGGCCAGGGCCAGGGTATTGCGGCGACGGCAGTCTGTCTCCTGTCTGAGATCGGTAATTATGCCGGGGCAGATGTGATGTTTGCCGGTGGCTGTGGTGACTGCGGTGGCTGTGATGGCTGCGGCAGCCTGTGATGGAGGGATCAGATATGCTCTTTTGGGATGATGGCAGCCGGCGGGGGGAGGTCTATGATCTCTGGCAGAGGAATTTCCAGGATCCAGTCCCCTATGCGGATTTTTATTTTGACCAGTATTATGGAAGGAACCGGGTCCTGCTCCACCAGGATCAGGAGAATCAGGTGATCAATGGTTCCATCCATTTGAACCCCTACAGACTCCATGTAAGGGGCAAGACCTTTTCCTGCTCCTACCTGGTGGGAATCGCCACCGATGAGGAATACCGGAGGCAGGGAATCATGCGGGCCATGCTCAGGGAAACCTTTGCAATACTCAGGGAGGAGGGAGCCCCCTTCACCTACCTGATGCCGGCGGATGAGGCCTATTACCTGCCCTTTGATTTCCGTTTCGGTATGAGTCAGACAGAGCAGGAGATCATGTGCCTGCCTGCCAGGGAGGACCTTCGTTTTTCCATTACAGACCGGCTGACTCCTGAGGAACTTAAGGAGGCAGTCAGGCTGGAAGAGCAGGAAAAAGAGGAGATCTTTGCCATCTTTACGGAGGTGGATGAGGACTACCTGGCCAGACTTGACAAGGAGGCGGCCAGCGACTATGGCCGTATGCTTTATGTTTTTGAAGACCGGTCCCCGGAGAATGAGGGGGAGAAGACAGGAAGGCAATATGTAGGACGCTTCTGTGTTGCGGCAGAGTACGATACCCTCCTGATCAGCCGGATCTTTTGCAGGAAGGAATTCCGGAAGGATTTTCTGAAAGATATCCTCCGTTATCATGAGGATACCTACCATTATGGTAATTACCAGGTTATATTAGATGAATCCTGGGATGATCTGCTTATGCCGGCAGGGCCGGTGGGCCATGTCCGCCTGCTGGTTCCCCACAGGAGAAAGATTATTATGTTCCGGATTACCAATCTTGAGAAGCTGGGTCATTTACTGACCAGCAGACCGGACAGAAGCCTGACCGGAGAGGACGGCGCCAAAGAGTCTCCGGACCAGGACCAGACCTGTGGCCGGCTTTATGTCATTGACAGCAACCTTCCGGACCAGGAAGGTTATTACGAGGTCCGCTTTTTGCCCCAGGGGCAGGTTTTCATCAAAAAGAATGACCAGGCTCCGGGCGATGACTGGGGAAGGATTGGCATCGGTCCCCTGACCTCTGTCATTTTCGGCGACATGACCCTGGATGATCTGGGGGAGGAGGCTGATGGCCTTACAGAGACGGGCAGGTCCGGCCTGGACTGCATTTGCCCCCTGTGCCCGGCCTGTATCATGGAGATCGTTTAGCGGGAGCCGGCATCACAGAGAAGGTCAGACCAAAGCAGTCAGCAGTCGGTCCGCTATCATGGGAATGGCCAGATTGGAGCTGTCGTCAGCCTGGCTTTGGAAATCAGAAAATAGCCGTAAAATCCTCTTGCGGTATTCTTGTGACTTGTAGTACTATCTCTACTAGATTGATTTACCAATAATAGCTTACTATATAAGGAGAATATATCAGAATGAAGCTCTATAATACCCTTACCAGAAAAAAAGAAGAGTTTGTCCCGGTTAATGAAGGCAAGGTGGGCATCTATGTCTGCGGCCCTACCGTATATAATTACATTCATATCGGTAATGCCAGACCTATGGTTGTCTTTGACACTGTCCGCCGCTATTTTGAATACAAGGGCTACGATGTAAACTATGTCTCCAACTTCACGGACGTGGATGACAAGATTATCAAGAAGGCCATAGAGGAAGGTGTGGACGCTCATGAGATCTCTGAGCGATTTATCGTAGAGTGCAAGAAGGATATGGAAGGTCTTAATGTAAAGCCTGCCACCACCCATCCCAAGGCCACAGAAGAGATTGATGGCATGATCAAGATGATTGAAGAACTGATCGCCGAGGATTATGCCTATGAGAAGAATGGCACAGTTTACTTCAGGACCCGCCATTTCAAAAATTACGGCCAGTTGTCCAACAAGAATCTTGACGACATGATCGCCGGCGCCAGAATCGCTGTCAACGAAGAGAAAGATGATGCCATGGACTTTGTCCTCTGGAAGCCCAAAAAGGAAGGGGAGCCATCCTGGCCCAGCCCCTGGGGTGACGGACGTCCCGGCTGGCATATTGAGTGCTCTGTCATGTCTAAGAAGTATATCGGCGATACCATTGACATCCATGCCGGCGGCGAAGACCTGATCTTCCCCCACCACGAGAATGAGATCGCCCAGAGCGAAGCATGCAATCATGAGAAGTTTGCCAATTACTGGATGCATAATGCATTTTTGAATATTGATAACAAGAAAATGTCCAAGTCTGCCGGTAATTTCTTTACTGTCCGGGAGATCAGTGAGAAGTATGATCTCCAGGTGATCCGCTTCTTTATGCTCAGTGCCCACTACCGCAGCCCTCTGAACTTCAGTGACACTCTGGTGGAGGCTTCCAAGAATGGTCTGGAGAGGATCCTGACTGCCATCGACCGCCTGCGGGAACTGCTGGCTGACGGCCCGGAGGACCAGATGACTGACGCCGACCAGAAGAATGTGGAAGAAGCCAAGGGCCTTGTAGCCAAATTTGAGGAAGCCATGGAGGATGACTTTAATACAGCAGATGCCATCTCCGCCATTTTCGAGCTGGTTAAGCTGGCAAATGTTACCGGACCTGAAGGTTCAAAGGCCTACGACCGTTATCTCCTTGATACCATCACCCGTCTCTGCGAGATCCTGGGTATTGTCACAGACAAGAAAGAGGAGCTTCTCGATGCAGACATTGAGGCCCTGATTGAGGAGAGACAGGCAGCCAGGAAGGCAAGGGACTTTGCCCGTGCAGACCAGATCCGAGATCAGCTGGCTGATCAGGGCATTATCCTGGAGGATACCCGCCAGGGCGTGAAGTGGAGAAGGGCCTGATGGAAGGCTTCCCTGTGGAGAAAGAAGAGCAGGCAGGGTCCGCAAAAGAAGAACCGGCAAGGCCTGTAAAAAAAGAGCAGGCAGGGTCCGCGAAAGAAGAACCGGCAAGGCCTGCAAAGGAAGAGGCGGAGATCCGGGTCCAGACATTAGAGATATCAGGGGAATTGGATTCCCGGGATCCTTTGGAATCAGGATTCATAGATAGTCTGGTCGATCATTTTCCTATGACCGAAAAAGAACTCAGGACTTATTCAGCCCTGGCCCTGGCCTACATAGGTGACTGTGTTTTTGACCTGCTTGTCAGGACCATCCTGGTCAGCAGGGGTAATGACAAGCCCTCTGTCTATCACAGGAAGGCAGTGCACCTGGTCAATGCCGCATCCCAGACAGAGATGATGGATATGATCAAGCCCTTGCTCAAAGAGGAGGAAAAGGCGGTCTTCCGCCGGGGCAAGAATGCCAAGGGGGCATCGCCGGCCAAGAACCAGAGCCTCCATGACTACCGCATTGCCACCGGCTTCGAAGCCCTTCTGGGTTATCTCTATCTGTCCGGCCAAAGCCGGAGAATCTGTCAGCTTATGGATTTTTGTCTGAAAGAGGAAGAGAAGCTTGTGCAGCCCTTACTTGAGGAAGAGACGGCCGCCAGGAAAAGGAAGTCCGGCAGGAAGTAAGCGTGACTGCTGGTGGAATAAATCTGGTTTCAGCAGAAAGTAAGCGTGACTGCTGGTGGAATAAATCTGGTTTCAGCAGAAAGAAAGCGTAATCGTCGATGAAATAAACCTGGTCCGGCAGCCATAGATGACGTTGGTCCTGTCACTGAGATGGGCGATTCCAGCCCCGGGGATGAATGAAGACCAGGATAGGGAAAGAGAGAGTTAACCATGTCTTATGAAGAGTGTACCCTGATAGGAAGAAATGCTGTTCTTGAGGCCTTCCGGGCAGGGAAAACCATTGATAAATTATTTGTGCTAGACGGCTGCCAGGACGGACCGGTGAAGTCCATCCTGCGGGAGGCCAGAAAGCAGGAGACCCAGGTCAGGTATGTTTCCAGGGAAAAGCTGGACTCCCTGTCAGGGAGAGAGAAGCACCAGGGCGTGGTAGCCATAGCGGCGGCCTTCGCCTATGCCCGGATTGAGGACCTTTTTGAAAAGGCGGAGGAGAAGGGGGAAGATCCCTTTTTTATCCTCTGTGATGAGATTGAAGACCCTCATAATCTGGGAGCCATTATCCGTACGGCTAATCTTGCCGGTGCCCACGGGGTGATCATACCCAAAAGGCGGGCTGTAGGCCTGACAGGAACCGTGGCCAAAGTATCAGCCGGGGCTCTGGCCTATACACCGGTGGCAAGGGTGACCAACCTTTCCAGAACCATCGATGAGCTCAAGGAGAGGGGGATGTGGTTTGTATGCGGCCAGATGGATGGTCAGCTTATGTACCGGCAGAACCTGACCGGCCCCATCGGCCTGGTTATAGGCAGTGAGGGCAGCGGGGTCAGCCGGCTTGTCAGGGAGAAGTGTGATTACCGGGCAGCGATTCCCATGAAGGGGGACATCGACTCCCTGAACGCTTCAGTGGCTGCCGGAGTTCTGGCCTTCGAGATCGTCAGACAGAGAATGGAAGCAGATAAGGCTTAAGGGTAAAAGAATCATTGAACGGCTTAAATTATTAAATAAATAAGGACCGGAAGGAAGCAGATCAGTACTTCCTCCCGGTCTTTTTCTTTCATGTCTGTATTAAAGAATTCTGCCAGGTCTTCAGCGCCCGGACTACAATTTCATCTTCATTTTCTTGAAGTCGTTGACGTCGCGGCGGCCGCGGAGGTCCTGCCGCTGTACCAGCTCCTGGATGAGAGGCTCTTTCTTTTCCACATACTCCAGCATATGCCAGCGGGTAGCCAGGTTGTTGCGGTAGTAGCGGTCGATGTCGAAGCAGTGGTCAAAACGCTGGATGATGGTCTTATTCATATAATGGTTCTCAGCCATATAGGCTTCCACCTGGTCGGAAAAGGCCTTGTAGAGGGCCTTCTGCCCTTCGTCTTCCATGGCGGAGAAGATAAGTTCATTTTCCATGGCGCAGGCGAAAGACTTGAGCTTGTGGATGGAAACCCGGTGACGGACCAGCAGCAGTCTTAAATAGTTGTACCAGGTATTACGGAACTTGATGTAGTACTCGCTGACGCCGGCATCATAGGTGTCGAGACCCTTACAGAAATTGAAATTTCTCCTCATGTAGGTATAGTCAAAAAGCAGGTTCTGGAAAAAATAGCTGATAAAATAGCCGATCTGGTAGAGGGGCGATGTGAACTTGTCATAGTAGATGTAGTCTTCGAAATTCACATTCAGCTTGCGCAGATGCCTTTTTCTGATAGACCGCCGGATATAATAAAAGAGGATGATAATCAGTATGATTATGATGGCAGTCACCCGGTAGAAGACCTGGTGGGGCCCCTCCATGAATACAGTCTGGGAAAGACCATATATGGCGGCTCCGATGGCAACCACGAAGGTTAGAAACATTTCAAACATATAAGATTCCCTTTCTATTGTAGATTTATCCAAAAGACATGGAATTATTACCGGTATTTATCATATAATCATTATAATTATAGCTTTTTTTACCCGGTGTTACAATGTATTTTTGTTTCTCCTAGGAAAAAGAATTGGTCACCTGGTAAAAGTTAAAAGCAAAATAGTTCTGAAATTCAAAAAAAAATATCATTATGGACAAAAGGAGACAGAAGTCTATGAATAATATTATCCTGATTGGTATGCCGGCGGTGGGCAAGAGCACCATAGGAGTCATCCTGGCCAAGGAGATCGGCTACCAGTTTCTAGACGCGGACCTGGTCATCCAGCAGCGGGAGGACTGTCTGCTGAAGGAGATTCTGGTCCGCCATGGTGTTGAGGGTTTCCTGGACATAGAAAACCAGGCTAACCTTTCTATCAAGACCGACAGGACCGTTATTGCCACAGGAGGCAGCGCCGTCTATGGCCGGGAGGCCATGGACCACTATAAAAAGACCGGGACCATAGTCTACTTAAAATGTAGCTACGACCTGCTGGAGAAGAGACTTAATGACCTCCACGGAAGGGGTGTAGTCCTGAAAGAAGGCCAGACCCTCCTTGACATTTACCGGGAAAGATGCCCTCTTTATGAAAAATATGCCGATATAATCGTGGAAGAAAATGAAAAAAGTATCGAAGAGACTTTACAATTGCTTCTTAAACTGTTAAATTGTTAAATTGAGTATTTGTAATTATCAGCTAGACAGGATAAGAACAGAGGAGTGTCCCCATGAATAATAAAGTATTCTCCTTTGCCAGGAGTATTTTCAAAGATGCCTTTTCCGGCGGCCACAAGCACGAGATGATAAATGTGGAAGCGGAGAATGACAAAAACAAAAAGAAGGTAAAGGAGCTGAAGAGCAGGCTGACAGAGAGCCAGATCGAAATGCAGCGGACCCACGCGGAATTCAGTCTCTTCCAGAATGAATGGAGGCAGGTGGACCGGGACAAGGCCGGGACCTCCGGCAGCTTTATCAAGGGTCATCCTCTGGTGTCCATCATCATCGTCAGCAGGGATGGGCTCGCTAATCTGAAGGTTCTCATGAAGTCTTTTGTGGATAAGACCTTTTACAGTAACTTTGAGATTATTTTTGTTGATAATGGATCAACAGATGGTTCTGTCGCTTATATGAAAGAATTTGGCGACAGGTTTGCCATCAGGATCATTGAGAACGGGGAGAATAAGTCTTTTTCCGAGGCCAATAATATAGGAGTTGCCCAGGCTAAAGGGGACTACTATCTTTTCCTTAATAATGACATTGAGCTGACCGATGGCTGGCTGGATGAACTGATTCATGCCTGCCAGAAACATGACAGGGCCGGGGCAGTAGGAGCCAGACTCTTTTATCCGGACATTCCCCGGAACCTGAAAAAGGCCAAAAGGTCCTTTGCCATCCAGCATGCAGGAGTCATTTTTAAAGAAGTGGTCAGGGAAGACCAGTATTTTATCCAGCCCTACAACAGGAGGAATTGTGAGCCGGACAGGGACCACCTGGCCGCCGATGAGCATCTGGCGGCAGTGACCGCCGCCACCCTGCTGGTGGAGGCAGACAAGTTCCATCAGGTGGGAGGCTTTGACCAGCAGTATATTTATGGCTATGAGGATGTGGACCTCTGTCTCAAGCTGGACGAGGCCGGTTTCAGGAATATATACTGTCCCCACTGCATTCTTTTCCATTATGAATTCGGGACCCAGCAACAGGATAACAAGGAAGAGGTATACCAGCGCAGGCTCAGGAATTTTAAGATCTTCCGGGCCCGCTGGCAGGACTATCTTGCTGCCAGACTGGCAGAAGATAAGAAAAAGGGCCGCCATGTTTACACGGACCAGCCCTTCCTGGTGACCCTGCTCTCTGGGACAGCCCCCTCCCGGCAGGAGAGGGAAGTTCTGGAGAAAAAGATGGATCCGGTCTGGAAAGCTGAATTCAGGACCTATGAGGAATATGAAAGCCTTGCCGCCGATGATATGGAGACAGACCTGCTCATAGACCCGGCAGGCATTTACAAGGATGTGCCCCACAGGAAGACCGGACGACAGGTCTTTTCCTCCCTGGCCCAGGCTGTCCTTCCCAGTTGAGATGAGATATTAAGAAACTTATAGCCCAGGATTCAGGAAGCGTAAGCCTTCCTGGCCTGCCTTGGGGTCAGCCTGGCTGATTTATCCCGGAAAGGATTTATATATGATGGAGAAAAACAGTCAGAAACATGCCGGTCAGGGCGTCGGTTTTTCCGGCTTCATGAAGCGCTGCTGTCTGGGTTTGCTGCTTGGCCTGGCCCTGGTCCTGGTATTTTTGCTTGAGTATAAGGCCGATCTCCGTGATAAACTGGAGGAGAGGATTCCGGTGACCATGTATTTCCGCAATAAGGAAAATGCTGTCCTGGAGCTCAATGACCAGAACCCGGTTTTTGAAGAGGATTTTATCTGCGAGGTTCCGGACCTCTGGAGGCTCAAGCTCCACACAGAATCTTTCAGTGTGGATGACAATGCCCGCATGGAGCTGTCCCTGATAAATCTGGACAGTAAAGAGACCTGTTACCTGATGGAGTTCCCGGCGGAAAAGATCCGGAGAGAAATCTACAAGATGACCATGGATGACCCTTTGAAGGATTCGGAAGGGGCCCATATGAGGCTCAGGGTCCGTCTGATTACTGAGGGATGTCATAAGCTCAACAAGGTTTGTTTTACTGCCGGCCAGCGCTATGGCCTGGTTGAGGCGGTTAACGGGGATAAAGATAATAAGACAAACATTTTATATTATATGTACTATGGGAAAGGAAGCAGCCTGAAGGTTCTCTACTTCCTTCTTTGCCTGGCCTTACTAGTGCTGGCAGGCCTGGCATATTTCCTGCTGGTAATCTGCAGGAGAAGTCTCTGGCAGGCCTATCTGCCCCTGGCTCTGGTGCTGGGGATCATCATGACCTTTGTCATACCGGTTCATGCGGTGCCCGATGAACCTGCCCATATCGATACAGCCTATGTGATGGCCAACAAGCTCCTGGGGACCGGGTCGCCGGCCAGGGAGGGTTATTCCTACAAAAGGGCCTGCGACGCCCTGATGCAGGACATGATGGCCAATACCCTTGAACCCAACCATTATTACCAGATGGCAGAGCATTTTCTGGAAAAACCAGAGGATACCCGGCTGATTGAGGTGGTAGCCATGGACGCCGGAAGGATCGTTCCCCGTATCGTCTATGTGCCGGCTGCCCTGGGTATTGCCCTGGGAAGGCTGCTGGGCCTTTCATCCCTGATGACATTTACCCTGGGCCGGATGATCAACCTGCTGGTTTATCTGCTGGCTACCGGTCTTGCCCTTTTTATGATACCCTATGGGAAAAATATGCTGGCCCTGGTTATGCTGCTGCCCATCAGCATGCAGCAGGCGGCTTCCACTTCCTATGATGCCATATTGAACAGTATGATTTTTCTTTTTATTGCCCTCTGCCTCAGAGCGGCCGGGAAAGCAGGGATCTCCAGGGCTTATGGCCTGGTGCTGGGATTATTCTGTGTCTTTATCACCCTTTCCAAGGGTGCGGTCTACACCCCCTTGCTGCTGCTTTTGCTGCCGGTAATCCTGGGGAGAAATAAGGGGCTGGTTTCCGGGAACGTTCCGGGAGGGCCTGACCCTGACAGCCAGGGAGCGGCCAGCCACCGGAGAAAGTCTAGAAGACAGGCCAGGGAAGGAAAAGCCGGGAAGACAGACCGGCTTCAGACTGACGCTGCCGGCGGCAGGACCATATCCCCGCTGGTTTTTGTCTTGATCGGTCTGGCGGTCCTGCTGGTTCTTGCCCTTCTCTTTGCTGTCAAGTTTTATCCGGTCTTCAAACCGGTCCTGGAGGGTAATCTCAGTGCGGAAAAGGGACTGACCTACACAGTAGCCAGTCTGCTGATAAAGCCTCAGAAGATCATCTACCTGCTTTGGAATACTTTCCAGACCCAGGCAGACTACCAGCTCATGGGTCTGCTGGGGGGCAACCTGGCCTGGAGGGAGATCCAGGTCAACCGGGTCTACCCGATTCTGCTTTTGATCTGCCTTTTGCTGCTGGTCCATGTGGATGGAGACCGGTTTGAGGGCAATAAAAAGCTGCGTCTGCTCTATATTGCCATAGCCTTTATGTGCATCACTCTGGTCATGTTATCCATGCTGATTATGTTTACAGCCAGGACAGAGACCAGGATTGTAGGCCCCCAGGGCAGGTATTACCTGGTAGTATTTCCACTTATGCTGCTGGCGGCCACCAATTCCATGGTCCGGGTCAACGGCAGGCAGCTGATTCCCGTGGCCATGACAGCCATGGTCACAGAGATTCTCATGGTCATGTCAGCCTTTTGCCTGGCCTTTTAGGGACAGTTGACGGGAAGATTTGCCTGGCCTTGGGAAAGGAATGCCGGGTAAGCCGGCAGGCTCCCGGTTTTTCCGGAAGCTGATGCAGGGTGGCGGCAAATGGCTGCGGCATTTATTTGGAATAACTGATAATCTTTATTATAAGATAAGTTTGGAGAATAAAAATGGTATTTAGTTCAATCATCTTTTTGTGGATTTTTCTCCCTATAGTATTTCTGGGAAATGTATTGCTGATCAGAATCGGCGGTGTGAAGGCCTCCAACCTCCTGCTGCTCCTGGCCAGCCTCTTCTTCTATGCCTGGGGAGAACCGGTCTATGTGATCCTCATGATTATCTCGATCCTGATGAACTGGGTCTTCGGCCTGCTGCTGGAGCATTTCCGGCAAAGAAAAAGGGCCAGGGCTTTTACTCTGGCTGTCGGGGTCATCGCCAATCT
>CAMOZD010000015.1 GCA_946630645.1 uncultured Lachnospiraceae bacterium | reverse complement strand
GGGAAAGATTGATTTTAAACCGGTTCATTTGTTAAATCAGCTGACGGCGGTCCTGGTCACAGTCAGGGACCGGGCAGGTCAGGATAATGTATTTACAGTGGCCTGGGCAGGGACAGTCTGCACCAACCCGCCCATGCTATCCATCTCCGTGCGGCCGGAGCGCTTCTCCTATGAAGCCATCCGTCAGACCGGGGAGTTCGTGGTGAACCTGACTACGGAGGATATGGTCCGGGCAGTGGATTACTGCGGGGTCAGATCAGGAAGAGACCATGATAAGTTCCTGGAGACCGGGCTGGAGAAAGACCAGGCAGTGAAGGTGAAGGCAGCTTCCCTGAAGGACAGTCCGGTAAATATAGAGTGCAGGGTCAGCCAGGAACTTGCCCTGGGATCCCATCATATGTTTCTGGCAGATGTGGTCCATGTGACCGTTGATGAGAGATATATGGATCAGAAGGGCAGCTTTCATCTGGACCGGACCCGTCCCCTGGTATACTCCCACGGGGGATATTTTGCCCAGGGAGACCAGCTTGGAAGCTTCGGCTTTTCCGTTAGAAAAAAGAAGACCTGCCAGGCCGGCCCTGCGGCGGCCGGGAAAAAGAACCCGGGGAAAAAACCCCCGGAGAAAAAATCCCCAGAGAAAAAGAACCCGGAGAAAAAATCCCCGGGGAAAAAATTCCCGGGGAAAAGAACCTCCGGACCGGGCAGCAGGCCGGACAGGTCCGCCGCGACCAGTTCAGGCAGACAGTCGGGAGGTCGTCCTGGAACCGGGAGAAAGAGGCCGGCATCAGGGTCTGGCAAGTACCGGAAAAAAGGGTACTGATTATTCGCAAAAGCATAGTATTTATGAATTTACAAGCAGATTATTTTCTGTTATAATTAGTCAATGTCAGCATTTTGAAAATGTGACGAAAAAGACATAATTCTAAAGAGATTTACTATAGAGATAACAGAGGTGCGTAATGGAACAATATATAATTAAAGGTGGTAATCCTTTGGTGGGAGAAGTAGTCATTGGCGGTGCGAAGAATGCCGCTCTTGGAATTCTTGCAGCTTCTATTATGACAGATGGCCGATGTCTGATTGAAAATGTTCCAGATGTGAGAGACATCAATGTTCTCCTCCAGGCTATGGAGGGGATCGGTGCGGTGATCGACCGGAAAAGCAGTAACGAGGTTGAGATCAGCGGAAAGAATATTGATGCCAGTGGAGATCTAATTGTAGATAATGAATATATAAGAAGGATCAGGGCATCCTACTATCTGATTGGAGCCCTTCTCGGCAAATACAGGAAGGCAAAGGTTGTCCTTCCCGGCGGCTGCGATATAGGAAGCCGCCCCATAGACCAGCACATCAAGGGCTTCCGGGCCCTGGGTGCCAAGGTAAAGATTGAACATGGCATGGTCATTGCGGAAGCAAAGGTGCTCCGCGGTGCTCATATATATCTTGATGTGGTTTCCGTGGGAACTACCATCAATATTATGATGGCTGCCTCCCTTGCCAAGGGGAATACCATCATTGAAAATGCGGCAAAGGAGCCTCATATTGTTGATGTTGCCAATTTTCTGAACAGCATGGGGGCCAACATCCGTGGTGCGGGAACAGATGTGATCCGCATCAAAGGCGTGGAGAAGTTCCATGATGCAGAGTATTCTATCATCCCCGACCAGATCGAGGCCGGAACTTTTATGGTTGCCGCAGCCGCCACCAAGGGTGACATTCTGATTAAGAATGTGATTCCAAAGCACTTGGAAGCGATCAGCGCCAAGCTGATTGAGATCGGTGCTGAGGTGGAGGAGTCAGATGACGCGGTCCGCGTTGTGGCGACCCGGCGTCTCAAGCACACACAGATCAAGACCTTACCTTATCCTGGTTTTCCTACGGATATGCAGCCCCAGATGGCTATTACCCTCGGCCTGTCCAAGGGGACCAGCACAATTACAGAGAGTATATTTGAGAACCGTTTCCGCTACGTAGATGAACTGCGCCGCATGGGAGCCGATATCAAGATGGTCGACGGAAACGTGGCCATTATCTACGGGGTGGACAAGTACACCGGGGCAGAGATTGACGCGCCGGACCTTCGTGCCGGAGCCGCTCTGGTTATTGCCGGCCTTGCCGCAGAAGGTTATACTACTGTATCCCAGATTGGATATATACAGAGAGGATATGAAAGGTTTGATGAGAAACTGCGGTCTTTAGGAGGACTGATTGAGAAAGTGGATTCCGACAGGGAGATCAATAAGTTCAGATTCAGGACCGGAAGTATGATGTAGTATGTACTTTGAAAGGAGTTAAGATGGAAAGACGTTTGTTTACTTCAGAATCAGTGACAGAAGGACATCCTGATAAGATATGTGATCAGATTTCTGATGCTATTCTCGATGCTCTGATGGCAAAAGATCCCATGAGCCGTGTCGCTTGTGAGACATCAGTGACAACAGGAATTGTCTTTGTTATGGGAGAAGTTACGACGAATGCTTATGTAGATATCCAGCAGATTGTCAGGGATACTGTCCGGGAGATCGGATACACCAGAGGCAAGTTTGGCTTTGACTGTGATACCTGTGGTGTGATGGTTGCTTTAGATGAGCAGTCCACTGATATAGCCATGGGTGTAGATAAGGCCCTTGAGGCCAAGGAGAACATCATGTCTGATGAGGAACTGGAGGCCATCGGCGCCGGTGACCAGGGTATGATGTTCGGCTACGCCAGCAATGAGACTGAGGAGTACATGCCCTATCCTATAGCCCTGGCCCACAAGCTGGCCCTCCAGCTTACCAAGGTGAGAAAGGATGGAACCCTTCCATATCTGAGACCGGATGGAAAGACCCAGGTTAGTGTAGAGTACGATGAGGAAGGAAGACCGGACCGGCTGGATGCGGTAGTCCTCTCTACCCAGCATGACCCGGAGGTCAGCCAGGAACAGATTCATAAAGATATTAAGAAGTATGTATTTGATGTTATTCTCCCGGATCATATGGTCGATGAGAATACTAAGTTCTTTATTAACCCCACGGGACGTTTTGTAATCGGTGGACCCCATGGTGACAGTGGCCTGACCGGCCGTAAGATTATCGTGGATACCTATGGTGGATATGCCCGTCACGGCGGCGGAGCCTTTTCCGGCAAGGATTGTACCAAGGTGGACCGGTCCGCTGCTTACGCAGCCCGTTATGTGGCTAAGAATATCGTAGCCGCAGGGCTGGCTGACAAGTGCGAGATCCAGCTGTCCTACGCCATCGGTGTTGCCCGTCCCACATCCATTATGGTGGATACTTTCGGTACCGGCAAGATCTCCGATGACAAGCTGGTGGAGATGATCCGCGAGAATTTTGATCTCCGGCCTGCAGGAATTATTAAGATGCTTGATCTGAGAAGGCCTATCTACAAGCAGACAGCTGCCTATGGTCATTTCGGCCGTAATGATCTGGATCTTCCCTGGGAGCGTCTGGACAAGGTGGATGACCTGAAAAAGTACCTGTAATTTACATTAATTCATAGATGTCCATGAAAGCCCTGCCTGAGGCAGGGCTTTTTTACGTCCGGGCTGCCCCCTTTGGGCCGAATATTTTGAAGGAAGCAACATGAAAAACTGCAAAAAAGAGTAAATAAAAATTGTTTACAGTTTTTTGCTATAGTGTTATATTATAGGAGCGCCAAAAACCAGACAGGCGGTAAGCCCGGTCCGGATGACAAGGCGCTTTGTGGATGGTATTCGCAAGAAACCATACCGTTTGTGACATAGAAACCAGGAGCTTATATCTGACAGGAATAAGACTCAGAGCGTCACCTGCGAAGGTAGGTGATATTGATGAGAATTGGTTTTATTGGTGCGGGGAAGGTAGGATGTTCCCTGGCCAGGTTTTTTGCAGACCATGGGCTGGACCTTTCGGGGTTTTATGATACAGCCAGTGGCTGCGCAGAGGAAGCGGCGGAGTTTGCCGGTCACACTAAGGCCTATGAAGATATTTCTAAGCTGGTTAATGATAGTGACGCTCTGTTCCTGACGGTTCCTGACGGACTGATTACCAAGGTCTGGGATCAGATCCGGGATCTCCCTTTAGAGGGAAAGTTTATATGTCATTGCAGCGGTGCTCTGTCTTCGCGGGAAGCCTTTCCCGGCATAGAGGACAGGGGAGCCTTCGGATATTCTATCCATCCACTCTTTGCAGTAAGCGACAAGTTTCATTCTTACAAAGAGCTTTCACATGCCCATTTTACAATTGAAGGAGACCAGGAACATCTGGATATGGTCGCGGATCTTTTCCGGTCTTTCGGCAATCCGGTCAGTTTCATTGAGGCCGGAGACAAGGTCAAGTATCACTGTGCGGCAGCCATCTGTAGTAATCTGGTGGTGGGCCTGGTGCAGAATGGTCTGGACCTGATGAAGGAATGCGGTTTTGATGAGGACAGTGCAGCCAGGGCCCTGGCTCCCATCCTGATCAGTAATATGCAGCACATCGTGGACCAGGGAACGACGGCCAGTCTGACCGGTCCCGTGGAGCGGGCAGATGTGACGACGGTAGAGAAGCATCTCCGTTGTCTGGACCCTGGGCAAAGACAGCTTTACCGGCTGTTGTCCCGGACCCTGGTTGAGATCGGCAGGAGAAAGAATCCCGGCCGGGACTACACGGCCGTGGAAGATGCCCTGGCAGAGGATTTCTGACGGGAAGGCTGAAGAAGAAGTTCTGACAAAGGATTTCTGACGGGAAGGCTGAAGAAGAAGTTCTGACAGAGGATTTCTGACGGGAAGGCTGAAGAAGAAGTTCTGGCAGAGAGGATGATCGGCCGCCCTGGCGGCCAACTAGTTATTTACATTGTATATAGTAGATTGATCAGAGATATTTGGAGGTATTTATCATGAAGAACACAGTGGCAACATTTAAGGCAATGAAGGAAAAAGGCGAGAAGATTTCCATGCTCACTTCCTATGATTATTCCACAGCCAAGCTGGTGGATGAAGCCGGGGTGAACTCGATCCTGGTCGGAGATTCCCTGGGTAATGTTATGCTGGGTTATGAGAACACGATTCCTGTAACGGTGGAAGATATGATCCATCACGGCGCAGCGGTTTGCCGCGGTGCCAAGAATGCCCTTGTTGTCGTTGATATGCCCTTCCTGTCCTACCAGGTTTCCGTGGAGGATGCCGTGAGGAACGCGGGAAGGATCATGAAGGAGACCAACTGTGCAGCAGTCAAGCTGGAGGGCGGCCAGGAGGTTTGTCCCCAGATTAAAGCAATTACGGCAGCATCCATTCCCGTTGTTGCCCATCTGGGTCTGACTCCCCAGTCCATAAATGCCTTCGGAGGTTACAAGGTCCAGGGCAAGAGCCTTGAGGCAGCTAAAAAGCTGATTGCTGATGCCAGGGCCGTAGAGGAGGCAGGTGCCTTCGCCCTGACCCTGGAGTGTGTTCCGGCCAAACTGGCAGAGATGATTAGCAAGGAGCTCAGTATTCCGACCATCGGCATTGGCGCCGGCAACGGCTGTGACGGCCAGGTCCTGGTTTATGCCGATATGTTGGCTATGTTCTCTGATTTCCGGCCCAAGTTCGTCCGTAATTTTGCCAACATCGGTGAGATTATGAAGCAGGCCTTCAAGGAGTATGACGCAGCGGTTAAGGATTCTTCCTTCCCGGCTCCCGAGCATACCTATAAGATCGATGATGAAGTGATTGACAAGCTTTATTAAGTCCTGGGATGGATAAAATAGATTTTACAAAACAGAAAAAAACTGATACTATGCGATAAGTAGTTTGCCGCGGACCGGCGGGCATCCGGGGGAGGGTGTCCGCGGCCGCCATATAAAGGATGGCCGCGGTGGGCAGATACAGGAGGACATTATGAATATCGTTAAGACTGTAGACCAGGTAAGAGCACAGGTTAGGGAATGGAGAGCTGAGGGGCTCAGTGTAGGTCTGGTTCCTACCATGGGTTATCTTCATGAGGGACACGGCAGCCTGATTTCCAAAGCTGTAGAACAGAATGACCGGGTGGTGGTCAGTGTTTTTGTCAACCCGACCCAGTTTGGTCCCAATGAAGACCTGGAGGCATATCCGAGAGATATGGACAGGGACAGTGCTCTCTGTGAGAAGCTGGGGGCTTCCCTTATCTTTAACCCGGAACCCTCTGAGATGTACAGGCCGGGCTTTTGCACCCATGTGAACATGGACGTTCTTACCAGCACTCTTTGCGGAGCCAGCAGGCCGGTTCATTTTGGCGGCGTCTGTACTGTCTGTTCCAAACTTTTTAATATCGTGAAGCCGGACCGGGCCTACTTCGGCCAGAAGGATGCCCAGCAGCTGGCCATCATCCGCCGGATGGTGGAGGACCTGAATATGGACCTGGAGATCGTGGCCTGTCCCATCGTCCGTGAGGCAGACGGTCTGGCAAAAAGTTCCAGGAATACCTACCTGAATGAGGAAGAGAGAAAGGCTGCCCTGGTTCTCAGCAAGGCCATCTTCCTGGGCCAGGGTATGGTCAAGGATGGAGCCAGCTCCGCAGCAGAGGTCAAGAAGGCCATGACAGACCTGATTAACAGTGAGCCTCTGGCAAGGATCGACTACGTGGAGATCGTCGATGGTCTTACCATGCAGCCGGTGGAGGAGATCGGGACCCCGGCCCTGGCAGCCATCGCTGTTTACATTGGCAAGACCAGACTTATTGATAATTTCATTGTATAGACAGACCAGATAGTTCAGACATAATCAGGGGCAGGAATGCCCCGGCGTCAACTGACCGCTGACCCGTGTAAGGGGCGGGAAGACGGTGACGGACCAGAACAACAGGGAGAGAATCAAGTCATGTTAATAAATATGTTAAAAGGGAAGATACACAGAGCGACAGTAGTTCAGGCAGAGCTTGATTATGTAGGCAGCATTACGGTGGACCAGAATCTTCTGGATGCGGCAGGAATCAGGGAATATGAACTGGTTCAGATTGTGGATGTCAATAACGGAAGCCGTTTTGAGACTTATACCATAGCCGGAGAGAGGGGAAGCGGTCTGATCTGCCTCAATGGAGCGGCTGCCAGATGTGTCAGTGTCAATGATAAAATTATTATCATGTGTTATGCTTCCATGACTCCGGAAGAGGCTGAAAACCATAAGCCCTCCGTAGTCTTTGTGGATGATAATAACGCAGTCAGCCGCATTACCAGCTATGAGAAACACGGCAGACTGGCCGATATGGACTGAGATCGGGCAGATTCATGTGCCGGAAAGACTTTGCCGCCCTTTCAAGGCGGAGGAATGGAGACGAATATGTTAAAAGGTAAGACCGTAGTACTGGGTGTAACCGGCAGTATAGCCGCTTACAAGATTGCCAGCCTGGCCAGCATGCTGGTGAAACAGCACTGTGACGTTCATGTCATTATGACCAGGAATGCCACCAATTTTATTCATCCTACTGCTTTTGAAACTTTAACCGGCAATAAATGTCTTGTGGATACCTTTGACAGGAATTTTCAGTTTCATGTAGCCCATGTTAACCTGGGACAGAAAGCTGACCTGATGATGATTGCGCCAGCCTCGGCAAATGTCATCGGTAAACTGGCCAATGGCATTGCCGATGATATGCTGACAACCACTGCTCTGGCCGCCACCTGTAAGATTATGGTTTCACCGGCCATGAATGTCCATATGTTTGAGAATGCCATCGTCCAGAATAATCTGAGAAAGCTGGAGAATTATGGTATGGAAGTTATCTCTCCTGCCACAGGCTACCTGGCCTGTGGGGATACGGGAGCAGGGAAGATGCCGGAGCCGGCCCTTCTCTATGACTATATCCTCCGGGAAATAGCCTGCAGCAAGGATTTGAAGGGGAAGAAGGTACTGATTACAGCAGGGCCTACCAGAGAGGCTATAGATCCCGTTCGTTTTATCACCAATCATTCTACCGGCAAGATGGGCTATGCCATGGCCAGGCGTGCCATGCTCAGGGGGGCAGATGTAACTCTGATCTCCGGCCCGGTGGCCCTTGACCCGGTACCTTTTGTGAATATGGTGCCTGTGGTTACTGCCCAGGATATGTTTGAGGCGGTCAGAGATCATTTTGAGGACTGCCATATCCTGATTAAGTCCGCGGCTGTTGCCGATTACCGGCCGGCCCAGGTCAGCGATGACAAGGTGAAAAAGAAGGATGGCGACATGGTCATTGCCCTGGAGAGAACGACGGATATACTGGCCTACGTAGGAGAGCACAGGAGACCGGACCAGGTGATCTGTGGCTTTTCCATGGAGACCCGGGATATGCTGGAGAATTCCAGAAAGAAGCTCAAAAAGAAGAAGCTTGACTTGATTGTAGCCAACAATCTAAAGGAAGAGGGGGCAGGATTCGCCACATCCACAAACCGGGTTACCCTGATTTCACCGGATGATGAGCTGGCTCTGCCGCTCATGTCCAAGGAGGAAGTGTCTGACCGGATTCTTGACTATATTCTTTCTTATAAAAAATAAAGTGAACCGCAGCAGCGGTTTTTAGAGAAGGAGGCTGTCCTGGCAGCTGATGGGAAATGTTTCTCTGTTTCCCATCAGTTTAGACCGGCAGCTTTCTTTTTGTTTAATATATTTAGAATTACAGATTTATTGCCGGGAAGAAAATTCCAAGTATAAGTTAAGTTATTTATCATTATTGGAAAATGTGTGTTATAATGATGGGGCAGATTAACAAGAAGTGTCATAAATTATTCTGTTAAACTATGAATATTGCATAATAAAAGAAATGAGGCAGGCTATTGAAACACATTTTAATCATAGATGATGATAGGGAAGCCATTGAGTTAGAAAGAGATTATCTTGAGATCAGTTCCTATTCAGTCTCTGTTGAAAGCTATGGAAGCCTTGGGCTTAAGAGGGTTTTGGAAGACCGGGTCGATTTGGTCCTGCTGGCGGTGGATCTGCCAGATACCGATGGCTTTGAAATATGTAAGCAGATTCGCAAAAACAAAGATTTTCCGGTATTGTTTGTTTCTGGGAGAAAGGATGAAATTGATGTGGTCCGGGGACTTGGCGTGGGGGCAGATGATTATATAAAAAAGCCCTTTAGTCCCAATGAACTGGTTGCCCGGGTTAAGGCTAATCTGGCTTGCTATGACCGTCTCCTGAAAAAGGAAAAGACCGGCAAGGATTACATAGATTATCCAGGACTGCATATAGATAAGAATGCCAGGAGAGTTTATGTTGAAGGCAAGGAAAAGTTCTTTACCACAAAAGAGTTCGACCTGCTTTGCTTTCTTGCCTCCCATCCTAACCATGTCTATTCAAAGGATGACTTATTTAGTGCTGTTTGGGGGATGGATTCCCTTGGGGATATCGCCACAGTGACTGTGCATATAAAAAAGGTCAGGAGAAAGATGGGACAGACTTCGGCCAGGTCCGGTTATATAGAAACGGTCTGGGGATCCGGTTATCGTTTCCGCACTCTTCAGCAGGACAAGGAAGATGAATAGGCTTAAGGGAATTCTTACCGGGAAGAGAGAACGGTGAATAGGACAATGGAGTACAGGTCCACCGACAGTGAATAGGACAGGCCATGACCCACATGTCAATGGGACGGGTTCCGGCAGATGATATCAGATTGTGACGGTCTGGTGTTTTGCCCGGGAGGAAGTCCATTTGACAGGTGGGTTTTTTGCCTTTCCTGTGCTATACTGGTGCTTGATATGACAGATCAGGAAAAGTGAGGTTGTTTATGAGAAAGAAAGACAGAATTCCAATTATATATGAAGATAATCATCTCATCGTCTGTGAAAAGCCGGCGGGTCTGCCTGTACAGGGAGATAAGACCAGGGATCCGGACCTGCTGACTCTGCTGAAAAACCGGATTTTTGAGAGAGAAGGGGCTTTGGAGGAACCCTATCTGACGGCTGTCCATCGTCTGGACAGGCCTGTGGGGGGATTGATGGTCCTGGCACGGACTAAAGAGTCGGCAGCAGCTCTAAGCCAGCAAATGAAGGAAGGTCTTTTTGAAAAAAATTATCAGGCAGTATGCTGTGGCAGGCTGGAGGAAGACTTCGGAACCATGGAGGATTATCTGCTGAAAAATGGAAAAACTAATATGACTTCTGTTGTGAAGAAGGATACAAAAGGAGCCAGGTATGCCTGTCTGGATTACGAACTCATTGATAGTATCGAGACAAAGAAGGGTGCCCTGACCTGGGTTATGGTCAGTCTGATAACGGGGAGACATCACCAGATCCGGGTGCAGTTTGCCTCAAGAGGTCTGCCTCTTTATGGTGATACCCGTTATAATCCGGACTTCAGGGAGACAAAGAAAACCTATCACCAGATTGGTCTCTATGCCACCCGCCTTTCTTTCCTGCATCCGCAAAGTGGGGAAAGGATGACTTTCAAGACAGAACCCCAGGGCAAGGCTTTTGAGTTGATGGATGTGGAGGCCTTTTGATTAGGAGAAGAGGGCTTTAG
>CAMOZD010000014.1 GCA_946630645.1 uncultured Lachnospiraceae bacterium | reverse complement strand
TTATTTTGGAAATAATTTGGGCAAAGAAAAAGATGCACCGGCTTGACCAGTTGTGGGAGACTGGGTTTGACTTAGCTCTTGACTTGGCATTTGAAAAGTTTATAATTGAAACTGTTAAGTAAGAATCTTTTGGTTTAAAACTATATGAGAGAACTCGTTCAGATTAGTTAGGAAGTGATATTATGGCATTCAAAATTATTTCAGATGGTTCCTGTGATCTTGGTGAAAAGAGGGCTGAAGAGCAGGATGTGACTGTAGTTCCTTTTTACGTGGAGGTCGAAGACGGATCTTACAAAAAGGAGATTGAAGAGATTCCCGTCAGGGATTTTTACCAGCTTATGGTGGATCATCCGGATTATTTTCCCAAGACAACACTTCCCTCGGTTCAGGATTTCGTGGATGTATTTGAGGAGACTTTGAAAGAGAATAAAGAGATACTCTGCATGTGTATCTCTGACAAATTCAGTGGTGCCGTGAATTCAGCCCGCAATGCGGCCCAGCTTGTGGTGGAAGACCATCCTGACGTAAAAATCAAGGTCCTTAACTGCAGGATGAATACGGTGCTCCAGGGGATTCTGGTCCTGGAAGCCTGCCGGATGAGAGACGCCGGTTACGGCCTGGACCAGGCCTATGAGCGGCTGGAGGAGATGATTCCCTCAGGCAGGATTTTCTTTACAGTCGGCAATTATGAATACCTGGTTCACGGAGGCAGGATCGGCAAGCTGATGCAGACCATGGTCGGAGGCCTTGGCATCCGTCCCATGATTGTTCTCAAGGAGGGAGAGATCTTTCCGGCTGGTATAGCCAGGGGAAGAAAAAGAAGTCTGGACAAGGTGATCGCCATGTTTAAAAAGCATTTCCAGAAGACCAGGGAAAGGCTGGATGATTATCGGATGGTGATTGGTTTCGGCTATGATTATGAGGAGGCATTTCAGTTCCGGGAAAAATTGCTGCAGGTTATCGAATCCATGGGGAGCAGCATCAAGGTGGAACTGTTTCAGATCGGGGCGGTAATCGCTGCCCACACAGGTCCCTACGCCCTGGGGATTGCTGTCATACCCCGCTATGACGGGCCCAGGCCGGTGACTTCCCCAGTTTAAGAATGACCGAAAATCTTCTGAAACTTACAGTGGGGATTAAAATGTGTAGATTTAGTGAATAATAGAGTTTGTAAGATATTTATTTGTTATAATATACTGCGTGAGGATGATACCTCACGCAGTTTTTAACTGTCTTCCGGCCTGGCCGGAAGCTGTATCCAGGGAGGAGGATTAAGGGTGATGAATTCATTATACAGCCTGAAGGCCGGAAGCAGACTGGATGACAGGTATATCGTCATGGATGTGATCGGTGAGGGTGGTTTTGGAATCACCTATCAGGGATTTGATGAGCGGCTGGAGATGAAGGTCGCCATCAAGGAGTATTTTCCCCAGCATCTTGCTGCCAGAATGAACACCTATGGCAATGAGGTTACGGTGACAAAAGAGGATAGCCTTGAATCCTTTGAAAAAGGGAAAAAGCGCTTTCTTGAGGAGGCGATGATACTGGGACGTCTTGAGTCTGAGGAAGGCATCGTTAATGTAAAAGACTATTTTGAAGAGAATAATACAGCTTATTTTGTCATGGAGTTTCTGGATGGGGAGACTCTTGAGGCACTTGTGGACCGGGAGGGTCCCGTGAATATGGATGATCTGGTCCTCCTGCTGGAGCCTGTCATGAAGTCTTTGGAAAGGGCTCACCAGGAGGGGCTGATTCACCGGGATATCAGTCCTGATAATATCATTTTGACGAGCAGCGGGGCTGCCAGGCTGGTGGATTTCGGGGCGGCCAGGAATTATATGGCCGGAAATAAAAGCCAGACTGTAATTCTCAAACCCGGCTATGCTCCTGAAGAGCAGTACAGGACAGATGAGGAGCAGGGGCCATGGACAGATGTTTATGCCCTGGCAGCGACTATTTACTCTTGTATTACTGGTTTGAGATTACCTGAGGCCTGCCGCAGAGTGACCGACGACTGTCTGAGTAATCCTTCGGAACTTGGTGTGGATATTTCCCCTGCCCAGGAGCAGGCTCTGATGAAGGGCCTTGAGATCTATGCCAAAGACCGCTGGCAGACCATGGCAGAATTTCGTCAGGCACTTATGGCATCGGAGTCCCTGGACTTTATGGCGGAGGACGGCCAGGCCGGTTCCGGTGGCAGGAGGTTTGCCGAGGAGGAGACCGGTATAAGACCGGCTGCCTTAGCCGGGGTGGCCGGACTTCTGATTTTGCTGCTTGCAGGAGGTGGCTTCCTCCTTCATATGCTGAGCGGTAAGCCTGCTGATACTGATGATCAGATTAAGGCTGCCAATGAATACAAGCTGACGGAATCCACAAGCCAGACAAGTCCGGCGGATGACCAGGACCAGGCTGATGACAGTGCTGATGATCAGTCTGCCCAAGGCAGTGAGGATAGCCAGGATCAGGGGGCGGAAGGCTTTACGGGTTTTGGTGAAAAATGGGACAAAAATAAGATTTCCCAGGATTCTGTGGACAAGTACCGGTCCGGTGCAGATGAGCTGGAAGAAGAGGATGCAGAAGCTGCTGCCGGGCAGGAAGACCAGGAGACCATAGAAGCTGCTACTGAGCAAAAGCCGGAGGGCTGGGAAGATGATACTGGAGTTGCCATTCCGGGCCAGGAGGCCCAGGCGACGACAGAGGCGCCGGCTCAGGCAACCACAGAGGCGCCGGCCCAGGCAACCACAGAGGCGCCGGCCCAGGCAACCACAGAAGCGTCGGCTCAGGCAACCACAGAAGCGCCGGCCCAGGCAACCACAGAAGCACCGACTCAGGCAACCACGGAAATTCCGGGGCTGACGGCTCAGGTGCCTGTAGAAGCCAGTACCGAGGAAAAACCAGAAGGCTGGGTAGATGAGTCAGGCGCAGGAGTTTCAGGACAGGAGATTCAGGATGAGACAGGGCTGCCGGTCCAGGTACCTGCGGAAGCCGGCACCGAAGAAAGACCGGAGGGCTGGGTAGACGAGTCAGGAACTGTTATTCCTGATGAGCCGGCCCAGGCAACCACAGAAGCGCCAGTCCAGGAGACGACGGAAGCGCCGGCCCAGGAGACGACGGAAGCATCGGTCCAGGAGACGACGGAAGCACCGGTCCAGGAAGAACCGGAAGCAGCTGTTGGAGAGATTGTAGAAGAAGGCCAGAATCAGCAGCCTGAAGGTGGGGAAACCGAAGTGGTTGTATCCGACGGGGAAGAGTTTGTGAAAGATGGAGGAGTGTTAGCAGGAGAGACGGGAGAAGACCCAATCGCCCAGGTGGACGCTATTGATGCTTCCCAGGGGACCTACACCAGCCAGGATGGTTATCCCTCCTATATCAGTGAAAGTGTTGACACTTCCCGTTACCAGGTTACCAGTTTCTTAGACGGTGAGGGTATTCTGAGAAAGAGCCTTGTCACAGACAGCCAGACTGGCATAAGCGGAGAGATCTATTATAAGAATATTTCCCAGGAGAGTGTGGCGGCAGGTGGTGTTTCTCTTCGGAATACTGCATTTTGCACCTATATGCAGACGTCTGCCGGGGAGTGCCAGGCTTATTTTAAGGATGGCCAGGTGACAGAGTTCATGGGACCGGATGGTCAGGTGCAGGATTTCGGGGATGGCATAGACTTTACTTCTTTCTATGATCTTATGCAGCAGGGAGCCTACGGAGACCTGGCTAAGACCCTGCTGGATATGACAGTTCCCGGCTGGCAGGGCTGACGGTTATGAGACAGTGAAACATAATGGAAAATCATATAAAATAAGGCAAATAACTGGTATCAGGCAGGCATTCTCTGCTATAATAAGTTATTGCCATATGGGATATGCTCAGCTGGCAAGGCTGCTGGGCATATCCTTTATTATTATTAAGGATACTGTATTGTTGGACAGCAGATAAAATTAGTAAATGCAGGATAATGAAAGAACAAAAAAGAAAGGATATCTTGTATGATCAGATGGGGCATTATAGGCGCGGGTAATATCGCACACCGTTTTGCAGAGAGCCTAAAACATGTGGAAGATGGGGAGTTGATTGCAATCAGCTGCAGAAAGATGGAGAAGGCCCGGGCTTTTGCCGGGGAATATCCCTGCAGCTATCTATATGATGACGGTGGCTATGGGCTTCTGGAGAATCCGGAGGTGGATGCGGTTTATATCAGTCTCCCTCACGGACTACATTGTGAGGGGGCCATACGAGCCATGAAGGCAGGTAAGGCTGTCCTTTGTGAGAAGCCTGCAGTCCTGACTACTGAAGAGATGGACCAGATCATCCAGACTTCCAGAGAGACGGGCATACTTTTTATGGAAGCTATGAAAACCAGATTTGTTCCTGTTCACCGGCTTATCTCAGAAGTCCTGGAAAAGGGAGTGACCGGTCAGATCAGGAGGGTTGAAACCTCCCTCTGTAACAAGTCTCCCCAAAGGGCTCCTGACAAGTATCTTTATGATCCGGTACAGGGGGGGATTCTTCTCGATTGCGGCATCTACTGTGCCAGCTGGATTGATGAACTGACATCTGGAAAATACGGTCCTCCTGAGATCCGCCTGGCTGATTTCAGGATGGAGGGAAAGGTGGAAAGCTATGCCAAAAGCTGGCTGCTCTACAAGGACCAGACCGGTGACCAGGACCTGCGGGCTATGCTGGAATGTGCCTTCGACGAGAAAAAGCCCAGGATGCTGACTATTTACGGAGACCAGGGAATCATAGAAGTTCCTGAACTTCACAGGCCTGAGATCATGGAGGTAACACTTTCCCTGACAGAGAAAACCAGGGAAGAGGAGGCCTGGATGGACGACCTGGCAGTCACATGGAAGGGCCAGACCAGCCTGGATGAAGAGAAAAAGGAAAAAAGATACGTATTCACACTTCCTTATGAGGTGGATGATTTTTACGGGCAGATCAAACATTTTGGCCTTTGTCTGGAACAAGGGCTCCGGGAAAGTCCTGTCATGCCCTTAGAGGCCTCCAGGGCCTGTATCGGGATCATTGAAGGAATCAGGGACAGGAGACCAGACACTTCCTTCCATGGGATTTCCATCCAGTATAATAACCGGATCGTACGGATCAGGACAGACAGGCAGCTGCTGGATTTCCTGGACCTGAAGGGAAATGGGTCCCTGGAGCTGGCAGACCATATTCATCGCTTTTACAGGGATAAATGGGATAAGGAATTAGAGATCAGCCGGGAGTCCCTGGCCGTAGAGATTCTGATTCATGTCTACTGTGACCTGGTCTTTGACCGGATTGACCGGATTGTGGATAAGATTGGAAAACCGGGAAGGCTGCTCAAGGATAAGATGGCATTTCTGAAAAGGGCTACAGAGGTAATCGATTGCGGAGAAAGAGCGGTGGACAGCAACCGCATCGTCTTTGACCAGCTTGCCCCCTTCCGCCAGCTGCTCTTCCGGATCCTGGGAGATAAGGCCTGATTCCTTTTTATAAAAGCTAGCTGGGAAAACCGGACCACCCAGGTGGGAATAGAAATCCTGGATAGGAGTGGAAGCTTTGCAGGAAAATGCTAAAGGCTTATGGTAGACAACTTGAAACAGGGAGATGGAGAGCCTGGGAATTAAAAAACCCGGGAATTGAAAACCCGGGAATTGAAAAACCCTGGCAGACTGGCAGGACTGATATGCTCCTTTTTAGGTAGACAAGTGAAATAATAAAAGCTTGTTTGCCTGGAAGAGAGCAAATCAGGACCCATGGACTGGGACCGGTTTGTCAGGGCTTTTTTATTGTCTGCTGTATTGCGGGTGTTTACCGGGAGGAAATTTAGCGGTCGGAGGCTTTTGCCTTGGGGAAATCAGCGATGATGACCAGTTTCACCTTGTCGCCGGCAACACCAACCTGGACATCGCTGGCAATATTGGCGACGATAGACTTCTCCAGTTCATCCCAGGCCTGGCGGGCTTCCGGGTTCCCGGGGGCCTGATTTCTGACCTGTTTTTTATATTTCTGCAGGGACCAGACCTGGCTTTGGGATATGCCGGCCGACCCGAAATAGAGGGGGTCGTTGGCCAGATTTTCATCGTAAGGCATGAGCTCCATGCCTTCTTTGATCAGGTCCCAGTTCTCTGACTTCTGCACATTGTAGGCAAAGGACTCGAAAACGGCCCGGATTTTATTAAACACTCCCTTTTCCATGATATTGTCACCGGATTTGGAGAGGGCCAGCAGTTCTCTTTTTTTGTCCTCCGCATCCTCGGCCGTGGCCTGGATGGTCATGACACACCGGTCCTTCTGGCTTTCTATATAAAAGTCTCCCCGGAAATTACCTGCCAGAGAGCGGAGCATGTTGAGACTTTCCTCTGCCAGCAGCCGGAGATGGAGGGCATATTTTTTCTCAAAACCCTGCTGGCTGGCAAATTCTTCTGTCTCCCTGAGAACCTTGGCCAGGCCTTTTCCTTTGTTATTTACTTTAATATTTTCTGTCTGCATCATAAGCTCCTTTCTTTGGGAAATAATCAGAGGACCGCGCGCCTGATCAAAGGACAGGGATGCCGGATGAAGCAGCTCCTGTGATAGAATATCCCGATTCTTTTCCCATATTATAGCGAAAAAAAGTCCATGCTACAACTAAAGAAATCCTTATGTCCTGCCTTTGCCCTGTATTTTCCCTGCTCCTGGCTGCGGGGGGCCGGATTCCAGGGCAGAGTGAAATAGTTCTGAAATAAGTTCCTGGCCTCTTTCCCTTGCTAAGGAGCCCTGGAATTCGTTATAATGATTAATAGCAAATGCAGACGATATTTGTTTTCAATATTTTAAAGGGAGAAGAATATGTTAGAAACAGGAAGCCTGGCACCGGACTTTGAGCTGCCGGACCAGAATGGACAGAACCATAAATTAAGTGATTACAGGGGGAAGAAAGTAGTCCTCTACTTTTATCCCAGGGATAATACAGCAGGATGTACCAAACAGGCTTGTGCCTTTGGGGACCTCTATCCCCAGTTTCAGGAGAAGGGGGCTGTAGTCCTTGGTGTCAGCAAGGATACGGTCAAGTCCCACAAACGATTTGAAGAGAAGTATGGTCTTCCCTTCACCCTTCTTTCCGATACGGAAAAGACGGTCATCCAGGCTTATGATGTATGGAAAGAGAAGAAAATGTATGGCAAGGTTTCCATGGGAGTAGTCAGGTCCACCTACCTGATCGATGAGGAAGGTGTGATCATCAAGGCCTTTGGCAAGGTGAAAGCTGCCGATAATCCCGGCCAGATGCTGGAGGAGTTAAAGCAGCTTTAAGGTTAGCTTTAAAAAAGACAAAAGTGTACATAAAGAGTGGGAATCCTGACTAACACAATGAGGAGGATATTATGGAACTTTTAGATCTTATGTTGAAGAGAAGAAGTATCCGGGCCTACAAGCCTGAGAAGATTGCAGATGACAAACTGGATAAGATTATCAAAGCCGGCATGCTGGCACCAAGCAGCAGAAATGGTCACGCAGGAGAGATGATCCTTGTCAGGGACAAGGAGGTTCTCAAGGTTCTGGCAGAGATTAAGCCGGGATCGGCAGCCATGATCGATGGAGCGGACTGTGCCGTTGTTGTGATCGGCAACCGGGAAAAAACCGATGCCTGGATAGAAGATGGGGCTATTATCATGACCCAGATGCATCTCATGGCTACAGACCAGGGTGTGGGCAGCTGCTGGGTTCAGTGCAGGGGCAGAAAGCATGCCGACGGCAGGACCTGTGACCAGGTAGCCAGGGAACTTCTGGCTTATCCGGAGACCTATGAGCTGGAAGCCATTCTGGCCCTGGGTATGCCGGACGAGGAAAAACCGGCTTATGACATTGACAATATCAAGGGTAACCAGGTCCACTGGGATAAATTTTAGCAGGCCGGCGGAGGGCCTGATTGGTGATTCCGCAAGAATCCCGGCAGCTCACTGGGATAAATATAAAAGGCTTGCTGCGGACCTGGAGCCTGAAGTCCGGTTTAATAGGAGGAAGCGGATACTGGAGAAAGACTTTTGATACAGTGGGGGTGGTTCTATGATCAACAGGGATTCCCTGAATAAGCTGCTGGAACTGGCAGGAGATGATGAATTTAAAGAACGGGCGGAAAGTATTGCCGACAGTCTGGACCATAGCAGACGGATTAGTGACATCTACCGGCATCCGGCAGACAAGAAGGTGCGGCTGCAGGATCTGAAGGAAGGACTTTCGGAGGAAGTCAGGGATAAGGCTGAAAAGGATTCCGCCGGTATCGCCCTGATTCTCAATGGAGGCGGTGCCAAGGGCTGTTACCAGGCTGGTGTTTTTAAAGCCCTGTCAGAAAGCCCTATCCTGCCGGGAGAGATCAGGGCTTATTCCGGTACATCGGCGGGAGCCCTTAATGCGGCGGTATTTTCCGCTTTCGGCCCTGGAAAAGGGGAAGAACTCTGGTCCGGAATTCTGGAAAATAAATTGATGAATCTGAATGATCTGATTTATCCCAACCTGGAAAATGACAGAAATCTGGAGCTGCTGATCAGGACCAGCGGGGTCCTGGACCAGCTTACCATGGAAAAGGCTCTGGTATCGGTATCTTCCTTTAACATGGACACGGCCTATCCCAAAGATGTGATTCTCAATGACCTGGACCCGGAAAAAAAGCTGTCCTGGCTCATGGCCAGCGCGGCCTACCCGGTTGCTTTTGAGAAGCAGTTCATTGACGACCAGGATTTTGTCGATGGGGGAATTCCCATATTTGGCAGTAACATGCCTGTAGCTCCCCTTTATCATCTGGGCTTTCGCCGTTTTATCGTGGTTCACTGTTCTTCCAGGAAGGAGGCTGCAGACTGGGCAGCCATGGACAGGCTTAACATCAGCCTGAATGAAGAGGAGTACTATAACGG
This sequence comes from uncultured Lachnospiraceae bacterium, assembly GCA_946630645.1. Classification (GTDB taxonomy): domain Bacteria; phylum Bacillota; class Clostridia; order Lachnospirales; family Lachnospiraceae; genus Anaerobutyricum. The sequence continues at coordinate 1,614 of CAMOZD010000014.1, read as the reverse complement.
TGCCCGTTTTGTCCATATTTATCCTTCCCGGGACCTGGGCGGCCTGGTGGATGGAACTATGAACTTTGATCATGATTATATTATGAAGACCATGGAGCTGGGATATGAAGATGCCCTCAGGCTGGAGGAGGATTACAGGATACTTGGTCAGGAGGAAGAAGGGGAGGAAGATTCCATAGAAAGAGAACTGGCCAGAATCCGGGAAATCCATATGTTAGATGGGGTCCGCTTCCGCAATTACCGGGAGATTCTTGAGGAGCTTCAGTCAAGATTAAGGAGATAAGCCTGAATAAAGGGAGGAAGAATAAGATGATGAAATTAGCAGTGATCGGCTGCGGCAATATGGCATCGGCCATTATCGGCGGCCTGGTTGGCAAGGGTCTTTTAAAGGGCCGGGATATCACAGCCTCTGACAAGCTGGAGGAGGCCAGGGAAAGGATGAGCAGGTCCTATGGCGTCAATGTGACTGAAGATAACAGGGCCTGTGTAAAGGATGCGGATCTGGTGCTTTTTGCCGTGAAGCCGGGCGTATTTCCCCTGGTGGCACCGGAGATTAAAGACCTGGTCAGGGGTAAGCTGATACTGTCTATTATGGCGGGCAAATCCATCAGTGACCTGGAGGAGCTTCTGGGGTCTGACCAGAAGATTGTCAGGGCCATGCCCAATACGCCGGCCCTTGTGGGTGCCGGTATCACCGGCTATTGCCCCAATGCCCATGTCAGCCCCGAAGACCTGGACCGGGTAAAAACAGTTCTGGAAGCATTCAGCCAGGCGGAGCAGGTGCCGGAAAGCCTGATGGCTGTGGTCACCTCTGTCAGCGGATCTTCCCCTGCTTATGTCTACATGTTTATTGAGGCTATGGCTGATGCGGCGGTCGCTGATGGAATGCCAAGAAAGCAGGCCTATCATTTTGCGGCCCAGACTGTCCTGGGTTCTGCCAAAATGGTTCTGGAGACCGGCAGGCATCCGGGAGAGCTTAAGGATATGGTCTGCTCCCCGGCTGGAACGACGATAGAAGGAGTGACTAAGCTTGAGGAGAAAGGTTTCAGGACTGCGGTGATTGAGGCGGTCAGGGCCTGTACCGAAAAAGCCATGAATATGTAAACTTTTGTATTAGTTATTACTGTGCTATAATCAGAATAACCAGGCTAATAAAGCCAATGTAAACGGAAGGGAGTGAGGCCATTGTATTTTGTACCTGAAGGAACAGAATTATGCGGTTATTATGAGTGTGAGGAATGTCACAACAGGTTCCTGGATACAGGGACAGGCCCCAGAATGATTTGTCCCTACTGTGGGGAAGAGCCGGATATGGAGATTGGTCCGGATGATCCTATGGTTGAGCCGGAGGAGCATGCCCTGCTTGTGGAAGTGCTCAGAGGCAAGGATGAGATAGAAAAGTATGACCAGCTTCTGAGTCTGGCAATCACAGGCGGTAATTTCGACTGGATATGAAGGCGGCCTGGTGCAGGCTGGAACAGCGGCCGGTGGCATATTGGGGACAGGCTGGCGGAGAACACAGGTATGGAAGAAATATTTTGCCATAATTAGAGAGGGTGTATTAAGATAGATTAAGGGCGATGTCGATGATGCAGAGAAAGTATATCAAATTAG
>CAMOZD010000013.1 GCA_946630645.1 uncultured Lachnospiraceae bacterium | reverse complement strand
TGGAACATGGGCTGGATGCATGACTTCCTGGAGTACATGAAGCTGGATCCTTATTTCAGAAAGTTCAATCATAATAAGATGACTTTTGCCATGTCTTACAATTACGCAGAGAACTATATGCTGGTTCTCTCCCACGACGAGGTGGTTCATCTCAAGTGTGCCATGATCGAGAAGATGCCTGGACTCTATGACGATAAGTTCCGCAACCTGATGGCCGGATATGCCTTCATGTTCGGCCACCCTGGTAAGAAGCTGCTCTTCATGGGCCAGGACTTCGGCCAGCATAGAGAGTGGAGTGAGGCCAGGGAGATTGACTGGTTCCTGCTGGCAGAGCCCAGAAACCAGCAGCTGCAGAACTGGGTTCAGAAGCTGCTCCACCTCTATAAGAACAATAAGGCTCTTCATGAGTATGACTGCTGGCCGGAAGGCTTTGAGTGGATTAATGCCGATGATGGGGACCGGAGTATTTTCTCCTTTGTAAGACATTCTGCCAACGGCAGGAACAACATGCTCTTTGTCATCAACTTTACGCCGGTAGCCCGGCCGGATTACCGGGTGGGAACCACCTGCATGAGAAAGCATACCCTGGTACTGAACAGTGATGATGCCGAGTTCGGCGGCAGCGGCAAGGAGAGGCCTGAGACCTACAAGCCGGTTAAGGCTGAGTGTGACGGATGGCCCTACTCCATCGCTTACGACCTGCCGGCCTACGGTGTGGCTGTATTTAAGTACTAGTTTAAACAGTACCTGTCTGGAAAGGATACTGGGCTAAGACATGTTATCTGCCATCTGACAGGAATATAAGGTTTGGAGAATAAAAGAGAAAAGGGATAGAATTGACAGAGATTCTGGTCCTGCATATAAAAAAGGCCCTGCCGGACTTTGCTGGGAGCTGCGGATGCAGCAGACCATCAAAGTCCGGCAGGGCTTTTATTGAATATAAACATCGTCATCTGTAGCCCAGTCAATGGTTTTTTGTGTAGTTTTTCCTGAATCCAGGTTTATGATAATCAGTTTGTCCGGATTAATGTTCATGGGATTATTGGAAATAACCATACAAGCGTATTTATCATCTGGAGATACACAGAATATTCTCGCGGTTGCACCGCTTTCGCCTAAAGTATTGTGCAAAGGTATATCAGAGATAGTCTGGGCAGTTTTTTTATCAACGATACGAATGAATGGTGAAAGGTCTCCATTTGTGTAATCAAAATTCTGATATAAAATGTAGACTTTGTTTTCTGTGTATGTATACCCTCCTATAAAAATATCAGTATATTCTTCAAGGGGATTGTATTCGTCTGACAGATCATCCAGTGAATAGGATTTGATGCTGCTCAAAGTTAAAGCAAGTCCATGGGCCTGGTACTGCATTTGTCCACTGCTTCAATGAAGGCGGCGGTGGCGGCCCGGCAGGCGGATTCTGTACCGTAGAGCAGGGCGCCTAAGGAGTTGGCATGGGTCGGAGCCGGCCAGAAGCGTCCCAGCTTGGTGTTGCCGGCCTTCATGGCCTGGTCTAAGGCGTAGCCGGTTTCCACCGGGGCACCGACCAGGTAGCTGTAGGCCATGCCTTTGGGAACATGACACCATTCCTCAAAGTAGGACCCTGTCCTGGCGATGGTCTGGGCATAATAAGCCAGACCGGTCTCCCCGTCTAAACGGTAGAGCTCAGACTGGTTAACCACGAAGTCCTGGATGTAGGACATGGCGCTCTTGATGTCCTGGATCTTTTCTGCGGAGAACATGATGTAGCCGGTACCGGTCCTGGAAGATTCAGCGTACTTATTGCCCCCATAATAGGTCTGGCCATGGATGACCTTGATTTTGGCCTTCTTGGTCGCGTCGTCGGCGGAAAGATAGGCCACATCATCGTTGCTGCACATGTAGAAGCCGACACAGCGGTGGTTTTCCGGAAGACCGAAGGACCTGGCGTATTCTTCAGAGACATTGGCCAGAATCTTCTGACCGGTAATTCTGGTTGGAATCTTTACATGATTCATTTATTACACCTCCAGTCTGAATGGGTCGGCGGCATAGCGCTCAACAGCCTGCAGATAAGCCTCTGTGGCAGACCGGCAGGCAGATTCCGTGCCGTAGAGGACAGCGTCAATGGTATTGGACCGAGTGATTACCTCAGACATGGAGGCCACCTTGGTCTTGCCTGCTTTCAGGGCGAAATCCAGGGCATAAGAAGCTTCCATGGGTCCCGCTACCAAATAGGCGTAGGCAGAGTCGGCAGGGATGCCGAACTGGTCCTGGAAATAGGGGCCGGCCTGGGGAGTCCATCCTGCATAACAGCTGACAGGCGGATCTTCGTGGACCAGATAACAGTCACTCCTTCTTTCCAGATATTCTTTGGCGTAGGACAGGCCGCTCTTCACATCGGCCACAAGAGGGCCGGAAATGATGGCGGTATTGGCCTGCCTGAAATGGTGCCAGGTATTATCTTTGCCTACGTAAACACACTGGACATGGAGAATCTTGATCTTAGACTTCTTTGACGCGTCATCGAGGGCAGGATACATGGCATCCTCATCATCGCAGCTGATCAGGCCCACACTCTGATGGTCTTCCGGTACGCCCCACTGTCTGCGCTGCTCCGGGTTGACATGGGGGATCAGTTTTTCTATATTCACATGGACATCAATACGTTTTCTCATATAGTCCCATATCCTTTCCAAGGGGACAGCCTGAAAAGTCCAGGAATCCCTTGTCTGAAAATCATTTTTAAAGGGCCTTCAGGTCTGCCGGGCCGGGGCCGGCAGGAATCTGAATATTTATAAATAGTATAGCATAATTTGATGAAATGTATGCAGAAAACATATGGCTGACCTGAAGAATATTTTTGTACACCGGGTTGATTTGTGTTATACTTTCTGAAACTGGCCGTCTGGAGAAGGGTGGGACGGAGCCAAGGATACAAGGAATTATTATCCTATAGATTGGAGTATAGAGTAATATGAAAGTTAGTTTTGTCTTCGAAGAAAATGATCATGGCCACAAGCTGCTGGTTCCCCAGTCTCCCATGACTGGCCTGGATGACTGGAAGCTGGATGTGGAGGTGGACGGCAGGGTCTACCCGGTCTTCCAGCAGAATGCCATGAAGTATGGGAAATACAGCGACTATGTCAACCACCATGGCTGTGCCTGCTGCAGTCTCACCAGTATTCTGGCAGCCTGGAGTCCGGACTGTGCCGGCCTGACACCGGACAAGACCATAGAAGAGGTGGAGAGAAGGTATTTTCCCAAAAATGTCTGGAACCTGAATTACAGACATATACTGAAAAAGGAGATGCCAGTATCCCTCTATGGTATATCCACGATTCTGACGGCCAAGGGGATCCCCAACCGCTATGTGGGTCCCTTCCAGAGACGGGCGGCTGCCCTGGAGATCCGGGGCCATCTCTATTCCGGCAGGCCGGTGATCATAGAGACCAGCCGGGTCCGCTATGAAAAGGGCAAGCCGGTGGATATCAATGACAGGAAGTTTGCCGGGTCCTACCACACCATGATCCTTCTGGGCATCGATGCCGCGGGTATGGTGGTGATGACCGACTCTGCCAGCAGGCCCTGGTCCGGCAAGATGCAGAGACTTAAGTGGGTTGAGCTGAAGGATATTATGAATTACATGTTCCCCCAGCTTATAAAGAGGGACCGGCATCTTTATTTTCACAGGAGATGGACTACAGGAGGCTATATTCTGGTGGGCTGATCCCTGGACTGGCGGATGAAGGATAAGGGGAAATGCAGGAAGAAGATATTTTCAAGCATTTTCTATTGACAAAAAAATATTGATTTTATAGAATAGATTCATTGATAAAGACCATGACGGAAAAGAGTAGCTTCTGCATCAGCCAGTTCAGAGAGAGGCCGGATGGTGAAAGGCCGACTAAGCGGCAGAGGTGAATACCTTCCCGAGTTGCACACCGAACAGGATGGATTCTTATTTCTTCCTAAGTAGGCTGTGACGGCGGCGGCCGTTACCCGCAGACCCATGATGGTGGGTCATAATGAAGGTGGATCAGCCACGGTTTATTATAAACCGGCAGCACAGATCCATGAACAAAGGTGGTACCACGGAGTTGTTAACCTCGTCCTTTTTGCAGGGCGGGGTTTTTTGTACCTGCCGCAGGCTGCGGGCAGATCAGGGGAGATGTCATAAGATGCATCCCATGGGCTGGCGGTTTTGACAGCTAATCTGGTGTGGGAATCCTGAGTGATTCCGGAATGGTATCCAGACGGCAGTCATGAAACAGGTAAAAATTAATTCAGGAGGATAAAAATGAAAATTTATGAGGAATTAGTGGCAAGAGGACTTATTGCCCAGGTGACAAATGAAGAAGAGATCCGCGAGATGATCAACAACGGAAAGGCAACCTTCTATATCGGTTTTGACCCGACGGCGGACAGTCTCCATGTGGGACACTTCATGGCTCTTTGCCTGATGAAGAGACTGCAGATGGCCGGCAATAAGCCCATCGCCCTTTTAGGCGGCGGAACAGGTATGATCGGTGACCCATCCGGACGTACGGACATGAGACAGATGATGACCAAGGAGACCATCCAGCACAATATCGACTGCTTCAAGGAGCAGATGAGCCGCTTTATCGACTTTTCCGACGGCAAAGCCATGATGGTCAACAATGCGGACTGGCTTTTAGACCTCAACTACGTGGATGTACTCCGCGAGGTAGGACCTCATTTCTCCGTTAACAATATGCTCCGTGCCGAGTGCTATAAGCAGAGGATGGAGAAGGGTCTGTCCTTCCTGGAGTTCAATTACATGATCATGCAGGCCTATGATTTCTATGAGTTATTCCAGAAATACGGCTGTAATATGCAGTTCGGCGGCAATGACCAGTGGAGCAACATGCTGGCCGGTACCGAGCTGATCCGCCGTAAGCTGGGCAAGGATGCCCATGCCATGACCATCACCCTGCTCCTGAATTCCGAGGGCAAGAAGATGGGTAAGACCCAGTCCGGTGCCGTATGGCTGGATCCCAATAAGACTTCCCCATTTGACTTTTACCAGTACTGGAGAAATATCGCTGACGCCGACGTCTTAAAGTGCATCCGTATGCTGACCTTCCTTCCTCTAGAGGAGATTGATGCCATGGATCAGTGGGAAGGCAGCCAGCTCAACAAGGCCAAGGAGATTCTGGCCTACGAACTGACGGCTCTCGTTCACGGCCAGGAAGAGGCAAAAAAGGCCGAGGATGCTTCCAAGGCTCTCTTCAGCCAGGGCGACGCTGCCAATATGCCAACCTGTACATTGGCTGAGGCTGACCTTAGGGATGGTTCCATTGATATCCTGGGACTTCTGGTCAAGGGCGGTCTTGCCCAGACCCGGTCTGAGGCAAGAAGAAATGTCCAGCAGGGCGGCGTCACCGTTGACGGAGAAAAAGTGGCGGATATCAAGGCTTCCTATGATCTGGATGCTTTCAAGGGAGAAGGCAAGGTCATCCGCAGAGGAAAGAAAAAATATATTAAGATTATTGCAGAGTAAGAGAATCAGGAACTGAACGGGGGACCCATGGAGAGCAGATATGAATTTACTGCCCCCTGCCATTTCGGCATCGAGGCGGTTTGTAAGAGAGAGATAGCAGATCTGGGCTATGAGATCGTGTCGGTGGAGGACGGCAAGGTGACCTTTGCCGGCCCCCTCGAGGCGGGAGCCCGGGCCAATGTGTTCCTGAGAACTGCCCAGAGGATTCTCCTGAAGGTCGGGGAATTCCGGGCCGTCACTTTCGAGGAGCTTTTCCAGGGGGTCAAAGGCCTGGCCTGGGAAGACTACCTTCCCCGTGACGCCCACTTCTGGGTGACCAAGGCCACATCGGTAAAGAGCCAGCTTTTCAGTACTTCGGACATCCAGTCCATCGTCAAGAAGGCCATGGTAGACCGGATGAAGGACCACTACCGGATCAACTGGTTCCCGGAGGACGGGGCCGACTACCCGGTCCGGGTAGCTTTCTACAAGGATGTGGCCACGGTCAGTCTGGACCTGTCCGGTGAGAGCCTCCACAAGAGGGGTTACCGGAAGATGGTCAGCAAGGCTCCCATCGAGGAGACCCTGGCGGCCGGCCTTATTAAGCTGACCCCCTGGAACAGGGACCGGATCCTGGTAGACCCCTTCTGCGGCAGCGGGACATTTCCCATTGAAGCGGCTATGATCGGGGCCCGGATCGCTCCCGGTATGTATCGGGACTTCCAGGGCCAGAGCTGGGATAATTTGATTCCGGCCAGGGCCTGGAAAGAGGCCCTTCGTGAGGCAGGGGACCTGGTGGACCGGACGGTCAGGATGGACATCCAGGGCTATGATATCGATCCCCAGATCGTCAAGGCGGCCCGGGAAAATGCCCGCAGGGCCGTGGTGGAGGACCTGATCCATTTCCAGCAGCGGGCAGTCCACCAGCTGAACCACCCGAAGAAATACGGCTTTGTCATCACCAACCCTCCCTATGGAGAGCGGATGGAAGACAAGGAAGACCTGCCGACCCTCTACCGGGAGATCGGCCAGGCATTTTCCAGGCTGGACAGCTGGTCAGAATATGTGATCACGGCCTACGAGGACGCGGAGCGCTATATCGGGAAGAAGGCCACAAAGAACCGGAAGATCTATAACGGCATGATGAAGACTTATTTTTATCAGTTCCTGGGGCCCAGGCCGCCCCGGAGGAAGAAGAATAAGGAGGGGCAGGACCATGAGTAAAAAGCTGATATTTGCCACCGGAAACGAGGGAAAGATGAAGGAGATCCGGGAGATCCTGGGAGACCTGGACTATGAGATTCTTTCCATGAAGGAAGCCGGTGTGGACGTGGAGATTATAGAGGACGGCAAGACCTTTGAGGAAAATGCCATTATCAAAGCTAAAACGGTCATGGAGGCGACCGGCTGCCTGGTGCTGGCCGATGATTCGGGCCTGGAGGTAGACTTCCTGGGCAAGGAACCGGGAGTTCAGTCTGCCAGGTACATGGGTGAGAATACATCCTACCGGATCAAGAACCAGATTATCCTGGATCGGCTTCACGGTGTGCCGGACCTGGTGAGGACAGCCAGATTCGTCTGCGTCATCGCGGCGGCATTTCCCGATGGCAGGGTTGAGACCCGGCGGGGGACCATCGAAGGCAGGATCGCCCATGAGCCGGCAGGGGAGAATGGCTTTGGCTATGATCCCATCTTTTATCTGCCGGAGAGGGGTATGACTACGGCCCAGATCAGCCCTGAGGAAAAGAATGCCATCAGCCACAGGGGCAAGGCCTTAAGGCAGATTAAGGAGATTCTTTAAGGGGAGAATGAGGCCAGGCATAGGCCTGTGGCAGGCAGGAGTCAGGAATGGGTCTTTAGCAGGCGGTAAAAAAGAATGGGCCAGGCAGCGATGAAGGACCATGACAAGTGACCGGTATTATAGATGGATAGTACTTATGTTTTGTTGATGATGGAGCTGAGGCTCTGTTGGTGAAAGGTCAGGAGGATACCATGGACAGGATGAGAATTCTGGTGATCAGTGATTCCCACGGCCGCAACGATGATGTTGCCGGTGTGATTGACCAGGTGGGACATATTGACATGCTCATCCACTGCGGAGATGTGGAAAGAGGAGAGGATTATATCCGGTCCCTGGTGGATTGTCCCGTTTACATGGTAGGGGGCAACAGTGATTATAACCTGGACCTGCCCAGGACCCTGGAGCTTGACATCGGTAACTACCGTGTCTTTGTAATCCATGGCCATATGAGCTGGGTCAACCGGGGCGTAGACCATCTCAGGCAGATTGCCCTGGAGAATCACTATGACATCGTCATGTTCGGCCACACCCATATCCCCTTTATCCAGATTGAGGAGGACCTGACCATCCTTAATCCAGGCAGCTTGTCCTATCCCAGGCAGGAGGACCGGATGCCCACCTTTCTCCTGATGGAGATCGACGAGTATGGTATGGCCCACTATGGACATGGCTACTATAAATCAAAATTCTCAGAACTTAAGATATGACAGGGAACAAGGGATTCTTACGGAGGATTCCTTGTTTTCTTATACTAATAAATGCATTGCATAAATAATCTGTTTATTATAGAATAGCTTCATTAGAGAGAATTAGAGAATATGAGGTGCAGGAGGATGGAAAGAAAAGAAAAACAGGAAAGGCTCCAGGACCTGCGCCGGCAGACAGGGATGAACCGGAGACAGTTTTCTGACCTTTATGGAATTCCCTATCCCACCCTGACGGACTGGGAGCTGGGGAAAAGAAGGGTGCCGGATTATCTTCTCAGGCTGTTGGAATACAGGATTGGGACAGAAAAGAAAGAGAGCAAAGACCTGGCAGAGAGCAAAGACCTGCTTTACCGGCAGTTATCCCTGGACTACTGCTGCAGCATAGACCAGGTTAAAAACAGTGAGAACCAATATCACGAATATGTTCCGCTGGAGGGCAGAAGACGGTTTGAGGAAAGAGAGTATTGCTTTTTAAAGGTGCTGACCTTCCGGAATAAACTTTTTTTTACCGGGGAGGCTCACATGGTAGGCTGGTGCCGGGACCGCTACAGGGATATGGAGGCGGCCTGGTTCATGGAAGCAGGTATGATGAAGGAGCTGAACCGGCGGCTTGCCGAGGAGGGCTATGAGATTCACAAGATTCATCCCTTTTTTATATCATGGACGGAGAGCCAGCCGGAGTCCACAGACTGGACAGCCCGTTATTTCCGGGGACCGGAAATAGAAGATTTCCGGGAGGATGACCGTTTCCGGAAGGCCTTCAGTTTCTGCCCGACGGCCCCCGATGAGATCGGTGTCGCCGCCATGGACGGTCAGAAAATTCTGGGCATGGCCGGGGTTAGCGCCGACAGTGATCTGCTCTGGCAGATCGGCATCGATGTAACAAAAGAAGCCAGGGGACGGAAGATAGGAGTAGGCCTTGTAAAGTTGTTGAAGAACGAGGTTCTTCGCTTAGGCAAGCTTCCCTACTATGGGACGGCAGTCTCCCACAACATTTCCCAGAATATCGCCTTTCAGGCGGGTTTCCGGCCGGCCTGGACCGAGCTGACGACCAGAAGGATCGGGGACGAATGAGGAGTTTAAAAACTTCAGAAAACAGATGGGAACATGGAATGCATAAATAAAGATGAGACTACATAAATAGATGCATAAAAAGTAAGCTGGATTCAGTGAAATGAGAGGATTACATATGAAAAAAGGCGATATCTTTGAGGGAAAAGTAGTCCTGACGGAATTTCCCAACAAAGGAATTATATATATAGATATTGAAGAAGATGGCCAGATTTTGCAGAAGAAGGTCATGGTTAAGGATGCCTTGGAAGGGCAGACTGTACGCTTTTCTATCTCGAAAAAAAAGAGGGACAGGCTGGAGGGAAGACTGGTGGAAGTGCTGGAGCCCTCCTGCCTGGAGAGAGAAACTCCCTGTCCTCATTTTGGCGTCTGCGGAGGCTGCCGCTACCAGAACCTGCCCTATGAGCAGCAGTTGGATTTGAAAAAGAGGCAGGTGGAAGGCTTGATTGACAATGCAGGCCTGGATTTCACCATTGAAAAGATATACGGAAGTCCCATAGAGACCGGCTATCGTAACAAGATGGAATACAGTTTTGGGGATGAGTACAAAGATGGTCCTCTGTCTCTTGGCATGCACAAAAAGGGAAGCTTTTACGATATTGTTCCCCTGACCGACTGTCAGATCGTGGATCCGGATTTCAATCTTCTGGTCACAGAAATCCGGGTGTATTTCCGGGAAAAGGGGACAAGCTTTTATCACCGGATGAGACACACAGGCTTTCTGAGACATCTGGTCCTCCGCCGCAGTGCCAAGACCGGTCAGATTCTGGTGAATCTGGTCACATCCTCCCAGGGGGACCTGGATGAAGAAGAATTTGTCGGGAGAATTCTCAGCCTGTCAGCTGATGTAAGTCCTGTTAAAGATGTGGCAGCGGAGGCTGAAGGAAACGGCAAAGGTATGACAGGACATGGAAGATTAGACGGAAGAATTGCCGGCATTCTCCATACCGTTAATGACAGTCTGGCCGACGTGGTTCAGTCTGATGAGACCAGGATCCTCTATGGTCAGGATTATTTCTATGAATATCTGGAAAATCTTCGCTTTAAGATCACCCCATTTTCCTTTTTCCAGACCAATACCTTAGGGGCAGAAGTCCTCTATGGCAAGGTCAGGGAATATGTGGGTGAAACTAAGGACAAGCTGATTTATGATCTTTACAGCGGCACCGGGACCATCGCCCAGATGCTGGCTCCGGTGGCGAAAAAAGCGATCGGTGTCGAGATTGTGGAAGAGGCTGTAGAGTCCGCCAGAATCAATGCCGTGGACAACAAACTGGATAACTGCCAGTTCATCGCAGGGGATGTGCTGAAGGTTGTGGACAGTCTCACAGAAAAGCCGGATATCCTGATCCTAGACCCGCCCAGGGACGGGATCAATCCCAAGGCCCTGAAAAAGATTATTGGTTTTGGAGTGGAGGAGATGGTTTATGTCAGCTGTAAGCCAACCAGTCTGATGAGAGACCTGGTCATATTGAAAGAAGCAGGGTATGAGGTGAAAAAGGCCTGCCTGGTAGATATGTTCCCTGGGACAGTGCACGTCGAGACCGTCTGTTTACTAACACATAACGGGTGACAAGGGTCTGAAAAAGCCCGAAATACTGGGGTTTCCGTCACCGGGGCTGCACAGCTCCGCGTGATGGAGACCCTTCTTTTATTCTCCATGGGAACATATCCAGACTTCCGGCAGAGGCAGGGTTG
>CAMOZD010000012.1 GCA_946630645.1 uncultured Lachnospiraceae bacterium | reverse complement strand
GGTGTCGATCACACCGGTCTTGTCCTGCAGAATCAGGGAATAATAGGTCTTCCCGGCCTTGGTCTTCTGCACTGTCTTCTGCTTGCAGAGATAGATTCCCGCAACGTTATCTCCTTCTCTTAATTCATTAATATAGCGCATAAAAAATGCTTCCTTTCTAAGCCAGTCCACGGATTATATCCCTCTTGATTTGCGGACCGGCGGCCGGCCTGCCCGCTTTCCGGCAACTGACGAAAATATTATACACTGAATAGGAGGGGCTGACAAGCTGAAACCACCCTCTTTGGGCGGTTCATTTCCCCTTCCTCGATTGACAAAAGTCCTGATTCATGACAAAATCATTAGATACATTAAAGATTATTCAGAAGAGGAGGAGGCACAAAATATGATCAGAAAACACATCAAGGTCCGGGGCCGGGTCCAGGGAGTGGGCTTTCGCTACACTGCCATGGGTATGGCCCAGAAATGCAGTCTGACCGGCTGGGTTAAGAATAATTATGACGGCTCTGTGGAAATGGAAGTCCAGGGTGCCGACCACCGTGTGGATATGTTCCTCCAGGAGTTGAACTCAGGCAAGCCGGGAGGAAACCGCTGGATCCGGATCGAGCATCTGGACGTGAAAGAGATTCCCCTGGTAAATGTAGCCAGAGAAAAAGGCTTCATTCCTAAATCCTACTGATCTGACCCCGGGTCTGACCATATCCGGTCGACCAGATCTGACCAGGTATCTGTGATAACGCAAGGGAAAGCCCTGTTTCCGGGATTCTTCCCGCTTTCTGCAATATTTAAAAGGATACACGTAAAATGAATACTAAAGCATTAAAAACACTGGAATATGATAAAATCATCCGGCAGCTGTCTACCTACGCTTCCTCAGAGATGGGAAGGAAGCTTTGTATGGACCTGCTGCCCTCCTCTGATTATGAGGAGATTCTGGCCCGCCAGGACGGGACCAGGGACGCCCTGGCCCGGCTCTACAAGATGGGCTGGCTCTCCTTCCAGGGGCTGACGGATATCCGCCCCCACCTGAAGCTTTTGGAGATCGGCTCCAGTCTAAGCAGCAGGGAACTGCTGGATATAGCCAGGCTTCTGGCCCTCACTGCCAGCGTCAAGGAGTACGGCCAGACGGAGGATGAGGTCCTGTCCTTTGACAGTCTCCAGCCAAGCTTTGAGGCCCTCGATCCCCTGGAGTTTCTCCACCAGCGCATCACCCTCTGTATCCTCTCTGAGGACGAGATCAGTGACGACGCCTCTGCGGCTCTCAGGGACATCCGCCGGCAGATTAAGCAGACCAACATCGCCATCCATAACCGTCTGTCTGCCATCATCAATTCCCTCGACAACAAAAACAAACTCCAGGACTCCCTGATCACGGTGAGGAACGGCCGTTACTGCGTGCCGGTCAAGGCGGAGTACCGCAATGTCTTTCCCGGTATGATCCACGACCAGTCAGGATCGGGAGCCACCCTCTTCATCGAGCCCCAACGGATCGTGGAGATGAATAACGACCTGAAGGAGCTGGCCATCAAGGAGCAGGCAGAAATCGAGAAAATCCTGCAGCTGCTTTCCAGCCAGGCCTTCACCTGTTCCCGGGAGCTTCTGGACAACCAGAATATACTGACAGACCTGGATTTTATTTTTGCCAAGGCCAAATACGCCAGGGACTATCAGGGGACCGAGCCGGAGTTTAACACAGACGGCATCATCGACCTGAAACAGGCCAGGCATCCCCTGCTGGACCCAAAAAAAGTAGTCCCTATCCACATTTATCTGGGGGACAGCTTCACCATGCTCCTGCTGACCGGCCCCAACACCGGCGGTAAGACAGTCTCCTTAAAGACCGTGGGACTCTTCCAGCTCATGGGCCAGGCAGGCCTTCATATCCCTGCCTTCCAGGGATCCAGGCTGGCTGTATTTTCCGATATATTCGCTGATATAGGGGATGAGCAGAGTATTGAGATGAATCTCTCCACCTTCTCTTCCCACATGACCAATATAGTCCAGATCATCAAGGAAGCCCAGCCGGACTCCCTGGTCCTCTTGGATGAGCTTTGCGGTGGTACGGACCCTACGGAGGGAGCGGCCCTGGCCATATCCATCCTGGATGACCTCCACGCCGGCCAGATCCGGACTATCGCCACCACCCATTACGCGGAACTTAAAATGTATGCCATGGACCGGGAAGGCGTAGAGAACGGCTGCTGTGAGTTTGACCTGGATACCCTGACCCCCACCTACCGGCTGCTCATCGGTATCCCCGGCAAGAGTAATGCCTTTGCCATCTCCCAGAGACTGGGTCTTCCCGACTATATTATCGACCAGGCCCGGTCCCAGATTGACGCCTCAGCTATCGATTTTGAATCCATGCTAAGCTCTCTGGAGCAGGACAAGGCCGAAATCGAGAAGGAGCGGGCAGACCTCTACCGGACCAGGGAAGAGATCGACCAGATGAAGCTTGGTCTTAAGGAGCGCCAGGACGATATAAAGGAAAAGAGAAATGCCATGCTCCGGGAGGCCCGGGAGGAAGCCTACCAGATCCTCTCCGAAGCCAAAGAGGTGGCTGATGACTCCATCCGCAAGTACAATGCCTGGAAGCAGCATCCTAAACAGGATAACACCCGCAAGATGGAAGCCCGCAGAAGTGACCTGGGCAAGAGGGTCTCCAAGCTGGGAAGCCAGCTGGCCTACCAGGGCAGAAAGGCCAGCGGACAGAACTCACCCCAGGATTTCAAGGTGGGCGACCCTGTTTATGTAACCAGCCTTTCCCTGGAAGGTACCGTAAAGAAAGAAGCCAACAAAAATGGAGATATCGTCGTCCAAATGGGCTTTTTAAGCTCCACCATCAATTACAAGGACCTGGAGCCTCTGGATAAAAAGAAAGAAAAGGAGACCAGCGGCAGGGCCGGCAACGGAAAGAGGCAGCCGGGCGGCAACTTCAGCAGTGACCGCTACAGCATCAACAAGTCGGCGACCATCAAGCCGGAGATCAATCTTTTAGGCTCCACTGTGGACGAGGCTGTCATGCGGCTGGAGAAGTACCTGGACGACGCCATGATTGCCGGCCTGGAATCAGTCCGGGTGGTCCACGGCAAGGGGACAGGAGCCCTCAGGAAGGGGATCCATGAGTACCTCCGCCGGCAGAAATTTATCAAGTCCTACAAGCTGGCAGAATTTGGCGAGGGCGATGCAGGTGTTACTGTCGTCACCTTCCGCTAATGTCGTCATCTTCCGCTAAGCTTAGGTAAAAAACAACCGGGCCCCGGGATGGCTCAGACAAGGCCATCCCGGGGCCCGGATTATTATTCTTTCAGTGTTATTATTTATATGCTGCTTATCTATATGCTGCCTTATATTCTCATTGACGCCAATAGGTCTCAGCTCGTATCAGGTCCTGTCTTTATGAGTCTGACCACTATCTCACTCTCGGAATCGGCATATTCAGATTAAAATATTCCATGGTTGCCTTGGCTACCAGCTTGCCGGTGTCGGTCTTAACTTTAACGTCATAGGTCATCAAATTACGGCCCGCCTTCAGCTCCATGGCCTCGGCGATCAGCTTTTTGGGCCGGAAGGCCGCATGAAGAAAATAGATACTGCCTGTGGAAGTGGTTACCATGCTGCCGTGGGTACAGGCTGCCGTTCCTGCCACCGAATCGGCAAGAGAGAAGATCATTCCCCCATGGACTGACCCGTTGGGGTTCCTGTGGGAAGAGTTATATTCCATCTCTGCCCTGGCCCAGCCCACTTCCAGGTCTGTCACCTTGATCCCCAGCTGGCCAATGGCCCCGTCCACACTGAGACGGAAGTGGAGAATCCTCTCAATATCTTCCAGACTGATCTTACGGTCTCCTTCTTCAGGCAGAAGATAATGGCGGTCATCTCCCTGCCGGAACTTAATATCCGGTCCGAATTCCGGGTCATAGTCAGAAGCCCAGGTCTGGCCGCTGCCCTCAGGCTTGGTCTCCAGGCGCTTGTCTACGGGTTCCCTCTTCTTACTCATCATATCACTATTCATAAAATACACTTTCTAAATTCATTTATGTCCGCTCCTGTCATCATCCAGGACCGGCCTTCATTTTCTTCTTCTCTCTGGTCTGCCCCGCAAGTCTTTTCTTACCAGTCCGGTCAAACAGCCAGGCCATAAAACACATCATCTTTGCCATAACGGCCGTGCCATAGGGCTTATCATCCCCTGCCTTAGCGACTGTACCATACCATAAGCTTGATTATCACTGCCATAGTGGTCATTCATGGGCTTACTTTCCCCTGCCATGCCAGTAAACTATGGAGCTTACTTACCACTGGTAGTGATGAAGCTGCCCCTCCAGTTCCAGTTCCTTAAAGCCCTGCTGTCTCAAGGCTTCATAAAGGATAACGGAGACCGAATTGGACAGGTTCAGGGACCGGATATCCCCAAACATGGGAATCCTCACTGCCGTGTCCTTGTAATCAAGGAGAATCTCCTCCGGGATGCCGGCACTTTCCTTGCCAAACATAATATAGCAGCCATCCTCATAAGTCACATCGGCATAGGTCTGCCGGGACTTGGTGGTGGCCATATAAATCCTGGCCCCGGGGTTCTTACTGAGGAAATCTTCGAAGTCCTCATAGACTCTCACATCCAGCTTATCCCAGTAATCCAGGCCGGCCCTTTTTAACATTTTGTCATTAATCCGGAAGCCCAGGGGCTCAATCAGGTGGAGGACACTGTGGGTCGCCACACAAGTACGGCCTATATTACCGGTATTGGCCGGAATCTCCGGCTCATGTAATACAATATTAACCATGCCGCATCCCTTAAAACTTTTCGGACCTGAGCCTGTCGATAAACCGCTCCAGCCGTCCAAGGGCAATCTTAAGCTCATCTAAGGAGTAGGCATAGGACACACGTAAAAAGCCCTCACCACATTCCCCGAAAGCTGTTCCCGGTACGACCGCTACCTTCTCCTCTCTGAGAAAACGGGTAGCAAACTCTTCGGAAGTCATGCCGAATTCCTGGATACTGGGAAAGATATAGAATGCTCCTTCCGGCTCAAAACATTTAAGTCCGATCTGCTTAAAGCGCTCCACCAGATAACGGCGGCGGTGATTGTAGGCATTTCTCATCTCCTGCACATCTTCCTCTCCGTTATTCATGGCCTCCACGGCGGCATACTGGCTGGTGGTGGGCGCAGCCATAATACAATACTGGTGAATCTTGGTCATCTGCTTAAGGATCACTTCCGGACCCATGGCATAGCCCAGTCTCCAGCCGGTCATGGCGAAAGCTTTACTGAAACCATTGATTACAATAGTCCTCTCCCGCAGGCCCGGGAAAGTGGCGATGGAGCAGTGGTCCACACCATAGGTCAGCTCGGCGTAGATTTCATCGGAAATCACATAGAGGTCCTTCTCCCGTACAATCCTGGCAATAGGCTCCAGGTCTTCTTTGGTCATAATGGCCCCTGTGGGATTGTTGGGGAAGGTAAGCACAAGAATCTTGGTCTTGTCTGTGATGGCTCCCAGCAGTTCCTCCTCAGTCAGCTTAAACCGGTTTTTCTCCTGAAGGGGAATGGTCACCGGCACACCTCCGGTCAGGGCCACACAGGGCACATAGGATACATAGGAGGGCTCCGGAATAATCACTTCATCGCCGGGATTAAGCATGGCCCGCAGGGCCACATCAATTCCCTCACTGCCGCCCACCGTAACCAGGATCTCCTTTTTAGGATCATAGGAAATGTTGCATTTCCTGTAAGTATACCGGGCTATGGCCTGTCTCAGTTCCATGAGACCGGCATTAGATGTATAGAAGGTCCTTCCCCGCTCTAAGGAATAGATACCTTCCTCCCGGATATGCCAGGGCGTATCGAAATCCGGTTCGCCCACACCCAGAGAAATGGCATCCGGCATCTCCTGGACCACATCAAAAAATTTACGTATGCCCGATGGTTTCAGTTGAACCACCGTATCAGATAAGGGATTCCTCATAGTGTCACCTTCATTCTGCTGCTCTTAGGCTTATCCAGCATAATAATGCCGTAATCTTTATATTTCTTCAGTACGAAATGAGTGGATGTACTGGTAATGGCATCGAGGGTAGACAGCTTGCTTGTCACAAACATAGAAACCTCTTTCAGGGTCTTTCCTTCCAGGAATACGGCAAAATCAAAGGCTCCTGACATAAGGTAGACTGATCTGACCTCCGGGTAGTTGGTGATTCTTTCTGCCAGTTTTTCAAAGCCCTGGCCCCTCTGGGGGGTAACCCGGACCTCGATGAGGGCCGTCACCTTCTCCTCACCGGTCTTATCCCAGTTGATCAGAGTAGGATATCCACAGATAATCCCTTCCTTCTCCATCTTTTCAATCTCCTGGTAAACCCTGGTCTCGTCTGTTCCCATCATTATTGCCAGGTCATGTAAATCAATCCTGCTGTTATTCTCCAGCATCTTTAATATTTCTTTGCGCATCTCTGCCTCCATTAATCTGATTAAACTATTTAAACTATTTTATAGATCTCATCCATATCAGGTGGTTCTAAGTATCGGACTTCATCGTCATAGCTGACCGTTCTGTCATTGCCGGTCTCAGCCCGGCCGATGACGGCGGCCCGCACTCCTGCCTGACCGGCCCGGTCCACAAGACCTGGCCCGTCCTCACAGAGAATCAGAAGATTTCCGCCGGAGTGGAGCTTGTAGGGATTCAGCCGGTAGTATTCACACAACTCAATGGTATGCTGGCGGACCGGAATCCTTTTGAGTTCAACACTAAGTCCCACCCTGGCCGCGACAGCCAGTTCCCAGAGGCCTCCGAAGACGCCTCCCTGGCCCAGGTCAAGAACCGGACCTGGAAAATGCTTGGCCAGAATATCCTGCATTCTTTTCAAGGCCTGCCGGTCCAGTGTAGTACCGGCCGCATCAATATAGTCCCTTGTGTATCTTTGTTCCAGCTCTGGCCTCTTTTCGGCAGCGATCAGGGCTGTCCCTTCCGCCGCCAGGTCGCCGGCCATGCAGATATCCCAGCCGCTATAATCCGGCCTCCCCTTTTCCGGGGCTCCGGCTCCCGGGGCAGCAGGCCCCGCAGGTCCCTGAAGCCAGCCATAAAGCAAGAGGCTTGTAACCGCCGGACTGACCTCCGCCCGGTCCACAAAGAGGAACATGTTCTGGTCCCAGGCCAGCCGGTCCAGGTCCCGGACCAGCTTTTTAAAAGGCTGCTCCTCCGTCTCCGGCGGCAGTATGGCACTGATATGCAGCTGAGGATAAGTCCTCAGATCAGGCCCGCTTCCCATTCTGCAGGCAGCCGCCGAGGCAAGAGCTCTGGCGACCAGACGTTCCGGAGCCAGGATCCAGCCACGGACAGGCGCTACAGCCGCCGTGAGCCAGGCCGTCCTTCCGGAGCCGGCTTCCGGTGATAAGACTAAGGCATCACCAAGTGATGCCGTCTTATATCTGTTCAGATTCTTATGCAATTGTTTTTCCACAGAGCGCTGCCATACACTCTCTTTGAGTTTACCCAGTCTCATAACAGAACAAAGATCACCGCATTTCTTTCTATTTGTCGTCTGTGTCTACTATTCTTTTGTTTCTGTCATTTTGTTTCTGTCAGTTATTTGTATCCAGGGATTCCGTCACAATCTCTCCCTCATTGCCGGGAGTATTGACATCAGTCCCATCTTTCTTTTTCGTCTCTTTCTTCTCTTCCTTGGTCCCCACACGAATCACTGAAGGCGTGCTGATATAATAGCTGGAGTTGACCTGGACCAATTCGTCCTCCTTGCCCTTCTGATGGATCACCTTCCAAAGCTCGGCCTTGTAGCCGGTCTTTCCCTGTTTCTCCACCACTTTCTTACCCTTCTTCAGAGTGTCATCCTTGATGATCTCCTCCTTGGGTGCAATCGAGCTTTTGGTTTTAGAAACAAATTCTATGGACCGGTCTTTATCCCGGTACTCTTTTCCATATATGGTAAACTTAATCTGCTTATCTTCCGTCTTTCCCAGAATATAGATGGGGGTATCCAGACTGTTCTTAAACTTAAAATCCTTCTGGGTTCCGGCGATGGCCGCATCCTCAGACAGTTCCACATAGTGGACGGTCATGGAATGATTCTGTCTTTCCACAATCTTCAGCTCAGCCCTGAGAACCGCATTATAAAGGGTTGTGGACACCTGGCAGATTCCTCCGCCATAGGTCTGGATCGTGGATCCGTTCTCATAAGAGCCGGCCAGCTGATAGCCGTTCTCCTTGCTGAAAGGAGATACCGCCTTATAGACTGAGAACTCTTCCCCCGGATAAAGCACCGTCCCATTAATGAGGGAGGCTCCGTTCTCCACATTGGCACAGCGTCCCTCAGCAGACCCGGCATAGGAAGTGGTAAAAGTTCCAAGAACGTCCTGGATCGTATCCAGTTCTGCTTTGGTGTGGGCCGGCTTATCCTCCTTGTAATCCATAGGGAAAGTAATCGACTGGGGTTCCCAGTTCTCTGCCTTCAATAGAGAAATCAGCTTGTCTGCGTTCTGGTTGAAGTCTATGTCAATACCCACTACCTCATCGGTGACAAGGAACTTGCCCTTTTTTCTCCTGATGGTCGCGTCCTTCTTTGTAGCCAGGAACTGTCTGGCCAGTACACTAACTCCCATTCTTACCTGATTCTCATCCACCGCATAGGTCAGAGGGAAATCAACCTTGGAGGACTCCAGCTGGTGAACGTCAAGAATCCGGTCAATAATGTTGCCGCTCCTGCCCATGCTGTAGGCCCTGCTGGCCGCATCGGCACTGGTGCAGTGGAGCCCTACCTCTCCAAGGGAAAAGCTGCATTCCCTCTCTCCGACCTGGAGGGTAATCGTGTGCTTTCCTGCCTCAGCAGAGTAGTCATCAATCTTCTTCTGGGCTTCCTGCAGGGACATGCCGCTGACGTCCATGCCCTGGATATATACACCGGGATAAATGGTATCTATATCCACATACTTATTATAATAGTAGCCCACATAACCGGCCAGGCCAGCCACTGCGGCCAGAAGAAGAACCAGTATGGCTATTGCAATTTTTTTATACATAAGTGCTCCTAAATTCCTTATTTACATTAATATTTACATTAATATCGCAGGCACAATTGATGTTACTACCATGGCCAGTATAACGACCACAATTACGATTGCCGCAATCTTCTGATGCTTTTTTGACCTCATGCTACATCCAACCTTCTTTCTATTCATATAATCTATTAAAAAATACAATACTTCTCCTATTTTAAGGCATTTTCCATTCACATTCAAGTATTAAATGTCAGTGTCCCCAGGTCAAGACAGACCAGCCTTGCATTATAGCTTAAGGGGTCCCTGTCCTGGTAGTCAAACAGGCAGCAGAAGCTTCCCTGTCTGATTTTTCCTGTCTCCAGAAAGCCTTTAACATCGATGTCAAAAAGTTCCATATGGCTCCTGCCCGCCATCTTTTTAGAATCGTAGTTTCCCGCTGCAGTGAGTCCGGGAAAGAGCAGGTCCCCATGATCCCGGTACATACTCTTAAAAAAGGCCCGGTGGTCCTCCTGGCCGGTGGCCCAGGCCGGTCTGGCCTTGGCCTTCTCTCTCAGATAAAGGTCCATGACCAGGAACTGGTCAAGCCAGGGCAGGTCCAGGCCGGTCTCACCCAGAAAATCTCTCAGAATCTCATATTTTGCCAGCCGGCTGTGACTGCGCAGGTGACAGCCCCGGCCCCTGTAGTAGAGAGAAAAGGCCTGAAAAAAGGCAAAGGGTCCGGAAAAGGCAGGGATGACATAGGCCAGGGTACAATGGAACTGACCACTGTTATAGTAGTCCTCCGTCAGTTCCTCCACCCCCTTCAGCCTGAGGATATCCTCATAGGACATCCAGCGGCTGGCAAGAACCTCATAGGGAGCACCGTCCCGGTAAAGGAGACCATAGTCCTGAACCTTCTCCTTCATATAGGTCCCCTTGAGAACCTTTAAAAAACCCAGCTGCAGCTGGTCAGGCTTGTGGGCATAGAGATCATCAAAGGATTTACCGAACCGGTCATAGTCCTCATAGGGCAGACCTGCGATCAGGTCCAGGTGCTGGTGGATATTTCCCATGTTGTGGATTCTGTCCACATGGGAAAAAATCTGCCCGAGGTCCATCCGCCGCCGGATGGCTGTCAGCGTCTCCGGATTGGTGGACTGGACGCCGATCTCCAGCTGGATCAAACCGGGTCTCATCTGCTCAAAAAGGGCAAGGCTGTCCTCATCCAGCAGGTCTCCGCCAATCTCAAAATGAAAATTAGTCAGTCCCCTGTCATGGTCCTTTATATAAGTCCAGATGGCCATGGCATGGTTTTTATTGCAGTTAAAGGTCCTGTCCACAAACTTTACCTGGGGCACCCCTGCCTCCAGGAAAGCCTCCAGTTCTTTTTCCACCAGCTTAAGGGACCGGAAGCGGACCTTCTCATCTACTGAAGACAGGCAGTAGCTGCAGCAGAAAGGGCAGCCCCTGCTGGTCTCATAGTAAAGGATCTTATTTTTAAAAAGACCGAAATCTTTATAGACAAAGGGAACCTGGTCCAGGTCTACAAAGGGGGCCATACCCTGGTCAATAATCTTTCCCTCTTTTCTGTAGACGAGGCCCTGCAGGCCCCCAAGGTCTGCCTGGTCCCCGGCTTCTTCATAGAGCTGCAGGAGACTGGTGAAAAGAACTTCCCCCTCGCCCTGCATGACCAGGTCTACCTGGGGATTATCCCGAAGGAAAATGGCTCCGTCATAGGATACCTCAGGGCCGCCGGCCCAGATCCGCAGACCGGGCAGGATCTTTTTCATCTCCCCAGCCAGTTCTTTTATAATGGAAATATTCCAGATATAACAGGAAAAGACCAGGACGTCAGGCCGGGCCTGGAAGAGAGCCTGGATCAGCTGGTCCATATGGTGGTTAATGGTATATTCACAAACCTCTATTTCCGCACAGGAACAGGCGTCCGACCCATGTGCTTTTGCGTAGGCCTCCAGGCAGTAAACAGCCAGGTTGGTGTGTATATATTTTGCATTGACGGCACAAAGCAGGTATTTCATCCATGATCCTCTTTTTTCTGATTCCCCGCTTACGGCAGACTTTTCTGGTCCGGAAATCCGGCGGCAGGGGAAAATCTTCTTGCATTTTGCATCCATTTATGCTATATTATTTTTT